>CAIWXH010000718.1 GCA_903916565.1 uncultured Oscillochloris sp.
CCGCGTTCGTCTCGTACGAAACCCGCGACGCGGGGTCCTCTGCTCCCTCGATGGTCGCGTATGCGCTGGCTCACCAACTATACTTGTTGCGACACTGCAAACGACGTGTCTCAAAATATGTCTCAAAATGCCAATCTCGCAAGGTCTAAAATGTGGTGAGAAGGCTTTGCGCGATCCGCCCCACCTGATTCCGTTTTGTGTACGTTTTCGAGGCGTCCTGCAACAACCCCCATAAAGGGTTGGGCGAAGGGGGCGATCTGCGTAAAGAACGCCTCCAGCGTGGCCTCGCCACTGATGGCATAGCCGAGCAGGATGGCGGCCACGTCCACGACCGCAAAGGTACCAGCCCGCCCACGGGCCAAGCGCACCTGCTGGGTGGTCGCGTCACGGTAGCCCTGCTGCGTGAAATAGCGGGCCACCAGCGCCACTTCAGCGAACCAGGGCGGGATCGAAGGCACATCCGTCGGGCATGTGTGGATCTCGCTAGATGGTGCAGTGCTGCTGCTCATCGCCATTGCCTGCGAGCGGCAGGAAACCCCTGCATATCAGTAGTATGGGGGATGCTCGCGCACCACGGCTATCGGCGCTGCCGAAGCTCGTTGCACAACCCGTGGACGCGTAGAACCTACTTGTACCGGCTCCCATCGGGCATGAGGGCTCCCTCAAAGTGGGTGCCACAAAAATGCCCGTCGATCACCGCATCGCGGAGGTCAGCGTGCCGAAAGTCAACACCCGTGAATGCACCAATCAGGCGGGCACCGCGAAGATCGCAGCCGCGAAAGTCCACGTCGGTAAACGATCCACTCAGCACGTAGCCTGCGAGGTCCTGGTGCGCGTAACTGACACTAATATGTTCACCCTGGAGACGCATCGGTGCTTGCTTCCGATTGAACATAGGCTTTGTCCTATTATAGCACTAATGTTTGCTTATCGCGAATCCTATGCGTGGTGTATCGTTCCGTCAGGCAGGATAGTGCCGGAGAGCGAGGATGCCTCAGCAAGAAGCGATTTCGGAATCAGGACACCTTTATGAGTCGCATTTCTGAGCGAGGCGTTGGTAAGGTTCGAGCCTTTGAATGACAGGGTGCCGCTGAATGCAGCGTTATCCAGCACCGCCCCAATCATGTTGCAATGCTCGAAGGTGACGTCGAAGTAATTTGTCCCGCCGTCGAACCTCGCCCCAACCAGCGTTGTGCCGATAAAGCGCACACCTGATAGCTGATCCTTGGTGAAGTTCTTGAGACTGAAGTCCTTTTGACCGTATTCCACATAGAGGTGTTGGTCGGGCATAGGGAGCCTCCTGTCGAGTTGGGTAATGGGAACAGGGTAGAGCGCACACGCAGGTACTACCAGAATCGTAGGTAACGGGAAGATGACAAAGCGCCCTGCCGTGCAATCAAGCACTCGGCAGGGCGCTATCACGTTTCTGCTGTGGACGGAGGATCAGCTGGGGTCGGGTTCAGGACGCGCATGGACAGTCAGTTGGTCAGGCTGGTAAAATTGATCGGGCCTGCTGGCAAGATCGAAATCGTGCTTCCGTGCGTCCTCTTGGTCCCCAGGGCAGTTGAACCTACCCATGTACCGCTCACCATTGTGCAGGGTGACCCCCCGGAGCCGATTCGCTCGCTGGAGCAGTTCGTCGGTCAGGCCAATACAGCCTGTGAAAATGCAGCCCACAAGGTTGGCACCCGCAAGGCTCACTCCCGTGAGATCTGCATCCTGGAATGTGCATCCGGTCAGTGTCCCACTAATGCAGGCATCCACGAGGCTCGCACCGTCAAAATCAACCCTGTTCATGAAGCCGGTGATGCGGGCACCGTTAAGCTGCGCGTGTGCAAACGAGGTGGTATTACACTGGCCGCGCAGCACCGCGTGACGGAGATCGGCGCTGCGGAAGTCGCTATCTTCGACGACGCCCGCGATCTCGACGCCAAAGAGATCTCGCCCAGCTAGCTGAACGTCCCGGAATTGGCCCGTCAGGTGGGCGAGGCACAACACCTTCTCCGGAGCCACATCCCCGACCGCCGACGTGGCGGCGAGGGACAGGATGCGCTCGCGTGAGAGGGCATCTGCGCCCTTGTACTCATCCGCAAGGGTCATCACCGTCCAGTTGGTAAGGCGTAGCCCCGTGCGCTGCGCGGTGAGTGCCAGTTGCTCAAGGGTGACATCGACATCCTGGAGGTTGGTGCCGATCAGATACGCTCCGGCGAGCTTCGCCCCTCGGAGCGACGCCCCGGCGAGGTCGGCACCACTCAGATCCGCGCCCACCAAGTCGGCATTCTCCAGCCGGCAGCGCCGTAAACATGCCTGGCGAAGATCAATATCCACCAGGCTGGCACCGTGCAAATCTGCCCCGCTGAGGTCGGCCCCCCGCAGGTTGGCGGCGAGCAGTGCAGCATGTGTGAAACGTGCCCCACGCAGATCCGCCCCGCGCAGGATGGCGCGGCTGAGTACCGCGTTGTCGAGTACGGCTCCACAGAGTATCGCCGCCCGCAGATCGGCGTCACGAAGGTTGGCGCGGCTGAGCGCAGCCCCGGGGAAGTGAATTGCACGTAAGTTCGCCCCCTCAAGGTTCGCCCCCTCAAGCTGGCAGTTGAGCAGTCGGGCCGCACGGAGATCCGCACCACGGAGATCAACGTCTCTCCGCACGATGGCCTCGATCTCAGCGCCGCGAAGATCGGCCAGGGGAAAGTCCTGGCGGAGTTCCGTCTGAAAGCTCTTAATCTGCCGTGGGCGCCGATAGACTGCGGGGGTGAGGGACGATCCTGGCTCGTGGGCCGCGCGCACCACCTCCTCGCGCACGGACTCGTCGAGTGTGCAGGCGTTGAGGGTTGACCCTGCCCATTGGGTGCCCTCGAAGGTCGCGCCCGTGAGACGAACATTGGTCAGATGGGCACCCGTGAGCAGGGCACCCGATAGGTCGGCACCGCGAAGATCGACATCCTCCAGTAGGGCACCCGTGAGGTTAGCGCCACGGAGGTCAGCGCCGCGCAGGTATGTGTTTTCCAGCACCGCCCCCTTTAAGCTCGCCCCCCGCAGCACTGCGCGGTGCATCTCCACCTGCCGGATCAGCGCATAATCGAGGATAGTGCCGGTGAGGTCGCACTGCTGCGCCGCGCCCCCACACCAGGTGGCCTGCCGGAGGTCACATGCCACCATCCGACTGCCGACCATCTCGCAGTCGCGCAGAATGAGCCCCACGGCCCGCACGCCGACCCACTGTGCATCGACCAGCCGGGCCTGCTCAATGGTGCCATCAATAACAGCGCCGACCGTGAGCGAGAGGCAGAGTTCAAGCGGACGCACGGTGCCAGTGCGATGGGCAGAGGATGTGGCGGTGGTTTCGGGGCTTCCTGATGATGCCGGGAGATCAGGAGTGGGATCGTAGCTCCACTCTACAGCGCCGATCAACGTCTGAAAGTCAACCCTCGCCTGATCACCTCGCGGCGAGATCAGTGGCTCCACCACGGTCGTTAGGGTAAGTGGGAAGCGACTCTCACTCCCAGTCACAGTTAGGAAGGTGAGTAGGCCGGCGTAGGCCACATCGGCGAAACGCAAGAGGAGACTCCAGTCCTCACGCTCAATGGCCCAGTCGAAGACGCGCCGTAGGTGGGGCAATTCGGGGAGCATGGTGGCCCGAAACGCGCCGATGAACGCTTCGTCGGGCATGTCCATCACCGTGCCCGATCCACCCTGGATGTTGGGCTGCACGCGCAGCGCTTGTGCTGTATCGTGGGCAAGGTCAAGAAAGTAGCGTGCGAGGCAGGTGAAGGTTGCATCACGGTGGTAGCGGTCATGGGCCTCGAAGAGGCGGTGCGCGATCTGGCGGGCCTGGAGGTTTAGGTAGAACCGCCCATCGGCGTGCTGCTGCACCAGCCCTCGTTCGCGGAGTTCCGCAAGGGGGATCTGGAGTGCCATCGGGCTGCACATCGCTGCGGCGGCGATGGCATCGGCGCGCCAGCTACTGGCCCCCAGCGCCCCCAGGAGGGGAAAGAGGTCGCGGGTGGTGCTATCCAAGTCTTGGATACTGATCTCAATCCCACGGCCCCCGGTTGCGGCAGCGATACCGGCAGCATCCTGCTGGATAGCACGGAGTAACGCTTGAGGGGTTTTGCGCCGAGCCGCGAGATCACGCGCCAGACTGAGGATCTGGAGGGGGTTATTATCAACCTGGTGTGCCACTTCGAGCAGCGCCTCGCGATGCAGTTGCACGTAGCTCGGGCCAAGCTGTACGGTGAGCAGCAGCTCAATGTCGGCGTCCCGCTCCAGCCCATCCAGGCTAATCGGCTCGGCTGTGTTGATGCCGGGCGGGAATCGAAGCCGCTGGTAGCCAATAACCACTAGGCAAACGCCGGCGGGGATCCGCTGGTCGATGGGGAGAACGAGCGACAGACTTGCGCTGCTCGCAACATTGTCGAGGACGATGAGGAGGTGCTTGTCCCGCACGAGGTCCCAGAAGAGATTACGCAGGAGCTGGCTGGCTTTCGGGGCCTTCTGGTACCATGAAGGGTCCAGGATGCCTAGCAGGCGCAGGATGAGATCGCTGGAAGCCTGGTAGTGTTCAACACTCTCCCAGAGAATCCCATCGGGGAACGTCGCCTGGGCTTGGCTCGCGGCGTATGCCACCATGGTCGTCTTGCCAACACCCGAGGCGCCGTGGAGGTGAATTACCTCTGAGCGTGTCGGGGCACGCAAGGCACTTACCAGACGCTCCTGCGCCTGACCTCTGGGCACATACCGGTCGTCTTCGGGCAGAGGCGGGATCATGAAGGGGGGCGGGTACACCTGTGGCGCGTCGGCGTTAATTATGTTTATGATGTCGCGCCCGGCGACATGGCCTGTGCTGATGTTGCCCATCGGCGAATTGCTGCCGAAATTGATCATGAGCGTAGTGCTCCTGTGACTGGTTTAAGCTGGTAGGCACCCTGTTGCATAGAGTTGCTATAGCGCTGTCAACCGCGAGATCTGTTCACGCAACTCATCACGCTTGAGTGTTTCCGACCAAGGGCTGGTAAGCTCCCGCTGGATCTGGCTGACCTTCCAGCGTAAGCGCACGCCGTCTTGCTCATTGGCGGCTGCCAGCGCCTGTTGGATGTAGAGCGTTGCTACCGTGAGGTCGTCGCGATCTTCGGCCATCTGATCAACATCCCCTGGCATCGTACTGAGGCTCGCCTGAAGCGCCGCGATCATTGCGGCGAGCGTCGTCAGCGCTTCAATAAAGCGATCATAGGCCATAAGCGCTTGGACGATTCGGACATACAGTTTGGGGCGTGACGGGGCGGCGAATATGCCAAGCTGTGCAGCCTCGGGGTGAACTGCAATCGGGAACGGTCGAGCGTCAGATCGGATCACCAGCAGGGGGACTCGGTATCCCTCCTGCTTGGACAGAGTGTTCTCCACCATCTGCGTACGCACAACATCATAGAGATCGAAAACCGAGAGGTAGCCGCCTTGGTTTGGCAGCGCACGGTTTTTGAATGACTCGGCGAGGATTGTAGCGAACAAACTTATCGGCTCTACGAGCTTGGGGGCGTAGAACTGGTCAGGATCACGGTCAGTAAGCACCATACGCCCGTATCCTGTCGCCACCAGCCGATCCACTACCTCGGGGTCGATGGCCGGGTACGAGGCGCTGAAGATCATCAGCACTTCCTGTGCGGGAATACGCCTGACGAGTTCGATGAATTGCTCGGCGCTGATGCTGCCCCCCCGAACCGCTCCGCTGGCCCCGGCGCTATCGTAGGTGGTCAGCACACGCCGCCCGTCAGGGTCGCGATCCCATACACCGCTGTAAAACAGCAGGACGCAATCGTCCTCGGCGGTAGTGGCTGCTAACCATGCCAACTGGGCCACAATCGCCGATGACGTTGCCGACTCATTGGTGAGCAGCCTGACGTGCGCGGGCAGGTAGCGTGCGCCATCAGGATCGGTCAGCGCAGCGGCGACGGTCTGGGCTTCAGATGCGGTTATGGAGCCAGTACGCTGCTCCGTCTGCGGCCAACTGCCGACGCCGATCACAAGCGCGTAGCCCCGCGTAAACCATGGGCGCTGCGTGCGGCGCTGGGCCTCCGCCATAGCGCGAGCCAGATCGTGGTAGCCAAGGTCGCGCAGCACCGCCGCCGTCGCCTGGGCGAAGGCCGCCTGCACGGTGTCGGCGAGGCTGTCGCCCATGCCTGCGGGCACGTCGAGGAAGGCTCGGAAGCGCGAGCTGCTTCTGGCCTGCTCCTGGATAAAACTTGAGACCGCCTTGAACGCGCGCCGCGTATCGGGGTGCGCTGCACGGCTCAGAAGCTGCTCGCGGGCACCGGACACAAAGGTATAAATCGCCTCTTCGGGGTCGTCATCGGCGACCAAAGGTCGCAAGATTCCGCCCAGAAAGATCTCGGCCAAGTGCGCCTGGCCGGAGGCTGGCAGCAGCTTGCTCTGAACGGTGCGGATGATCGGTAGGCTGAGGATGGGGGCCACCGCGAGGAGCTTGGCGAGCTCGATGGCCGTGGGCGAGGTCACGCGGAGGAAGTCTTTGAGCGCCTCGGTGTCGTCGCCGTGCGTGCGCGGTCGCGCAGGCAACGCGGCGGTGCTGGCTTCCCCTTCAATTGGCAGCGCCAAATGGTAGCCTGCCCCGGAGGCACCGGGCACGCCCGCCACCATCTGCGACCAGTCGCGGAACGAGTCGGGGGTGAGGGCGAGGATCGGGACGCGGGTGCCAAGGGGCAGCCGCCGCACTCGCGCCATACGCCCACGCGCCTGTAGCCGGAGGCGGGCACTCGGCGTGCGGGCAGCACCTGACAAGGTCACCGGCCAGCCTTGGCTCAGGCTGCTGCGCGGCCAAAGGTGCTGGGGCAGCACCTGGAGAAGGGCCGTCGGCCCGACCTTGCCCCACTGCTCAAACGCTTCGGCCATTGTCCCCGCGTGCCAGGCGGGCGAGACGGCGTCGCTGACCACCAGCACCAGGGTGCGCCCAGTTGGGTCAACCAGGGCGGAGGGGCGCAGGTCGCTTACGCCCACGCGCCCGTGCTGCGCTAAGGGCCGCAGCGTCGGCGCGCGATTGTCTGCGTCAAACGCCCAGATGCGTACATTCTTGAAGACGCCCAGGCGCACAAAAATCGTGCGTAGCTCGGCGAGCAGCTTGTGCCAGATGCCCATCGAGCGGCTATAGTCGAGTACGAGGTGCAACGCGAGCCAGCGCTCACGCTCGGGCCGCTGGACTGGCAAAAACACGCGCTCTTCGAGAAGCCGCCGGATCGTCTCCTGCTCGTCTAGCGCATAACGATGGCGCGAGCGCTCGTGCCGGTCGAGGGCACGGAGCGACCGCGCATACGCACGGCTGTTACGGAGCGCCACCTCGCCAGGTACGTAGATGCTGACGCCCGTTGCCCCCGACGAACCCGTACCCGCCGATGGGCCGCCACGCTGCTTCAGCTCGGCCCGCGCCTCATCGGTCGCGTCGGCATCTGGGGCGTTTCGTTGCTCCGGGGTACGCTGGTCTGACCGCTGGTCGCCATCACGGTCTTCGGTCGCCGGGGATGGTGCGCCGCCCTGGGATGGGGCGCTGTCGCCGCGCTCACGCGGCGGCGGCACCCGGACAGGTTCCGCGCCGCCTTCCTCGTGCGCTACGAGAGGCACCGCAGCAGCAGGCGTCACCGTCGGGCTAGGCAAGTACTGAAGCATCCAGAGCGCCTCGGCGATCTGCTCGTCGCTCAGGTCGCTGCCCAGTTGCTTAAGGGCGCGCACAAGGGCGGCGATGCTCATGCGCCCGCCTCAAGGTTCTTCAGTAGCGTCGCCGTCATGTGCGCGACAAGCTTCGGGTCAAGCGTTTCCTCGCGACGGAGCAGGTACAGCAGGTTGAGCAGTTGGTCGGTTGCCAGGTTGTTCTTCACCTGCTCCGCAGCAAACTGCGTGATCCGGGCCACCTGTTCTGCCGCCACTGCCGTTCCCAGATGGGCGATCACGATCTGCGCCAACTCCTCGGGGCTGGGGTCTTTCATCTCGTAGCGTAAGCAGCGCCGCAGGAATGCAGGCGGGAAGTCACGCTCTTTATTACTCGTCATGACGATAATCGGAAAGACCGTGCAGCGGATCTTGCCGTCGCTCGGCACGGCTACCTGGGTGCCGTCGGGGGTGCTGATCATGACCGTAGCGGCCTGTACCAGCTTCTTATGGCGGCTGATCTCGCGGATCTCGAACGCGCCCTCCTCGAAGATATGCAGCAAGTCGTTCGGCAGATCGATGTCGCTCTTGTCGATCTCGTCGATCAGCAGGACACGCGGCAGCGGCGGTGCGCCCTCGGCTGGGGGCAGCATCGCCATCCCAAGTGGCCCGAGGGTCAGGTACTCACCGATCTCACGCGACGGGTCAAACCGGCCATGGGGCAGATCCTCGTCGGTTGACGGGCGTGGCCCGCTGGCGATCAGCCGCTCGTAGATCTGCACGTCCTGAAGGCGGCGGATTACATCGTAGGTGTACAGCCCGTCCTGAAGCGTGGTGCGCGTCGTAATCGGCCACTGGAGCATGGGCAGTTCCAGTTCTTCGGCGATAGACCAGGCCAGTGTGGACTTGCCCGTGCCGGGGCGACCGGTGATCAGCAGGGGGCGGCGCAGATAGATCGCCATATTGACGACCGCGATCAGCTCGTCGTCGGGGCGAAACACCTTACCGCGCCGACGGTCGCGGTCGTGCAGATCGAAGCGGCGCCAGGGCGGCGCGTCCGGTAGCCCGTAGAGGGGACTGCCCGGCGGGATGAGCGGGCCTGCCTCGGGCGCGGGCAGCGGCTCATTGCGCGCCGTGCCCTTGTAAAAGCGCCATTCGTCACGCATACATAGCTCCTACTGTGGTGCTTGAAATCGCCCATACTTCGGCTGGCGGTCGTAATCATCCCAGAACAGCACCAGGCCCGCGACCTCGTGTGCCGTGGCGAAATTCCTGCGGCGCTCCCAGATCTCGCTCGGCAGATTGCCTAGCCAGGCAGATTGATCGTGGAGGATGGCTTCACCGTAGGCGGGAAGGGCCGCGACCTCTGGGCGCGGGGCGGGCCAGAGGGCCACCGGCAAGCCTGCTTCAATGATCTTCACAAAAAGACTGTCCCACTGCGCTGCGGGGTCGGGCATGGCGTCGAACACCACGCCGAGCAAGCGGATCTCGGTTTTCCACGCCTCATAACACACATAGCGGGCGTGGTCATCGCGCAGGCAGGTCAGCAGGGGGGCGAGATCTGGCTGCGGGTCGTTCAGCCAGTGCTCGAACTGGCGCCAGCGCTGCGCCCACTCCTTCATCTCGTTGGGTATACGGTCGAAGCAGCGGGCGAGGATCGGGTGGAGTTGGCCGAGCGGCACGTCGGCGACCGTGCGGCGACGCTCGTCGCGGAATGACCAGTCGGTGAGTTGCCATGCTCCCGTCTCAAGCTCAGCCAAAAGGTCGAGCGGCAGCAGAAACTCAAAGCGTAGTCCGCCCTTGCTGAGGCGAATCCAACTCGGCAGTTTGCGCCAAATCGCATTGAGTTCCTGGCGCACCTCGTCGGCGGTAAAGTCGGCAGCGGTACTATCGAGCCGGTTGTCCTCGATGCCGGCAGCGTGAAAGATGTGAACTTGGAGCGTATAGCGGTCATTCCTGCTCGGCGTGACGGCGATCAGCAGCGAGAATGGCTCGTGCGCGTGGCGCTCGGCCTGTGTCGCGATGTCATCAGCACGCCGGTTAATCTGCTGCGCGTGGCGTGCCTCCACATCAGGCGTCTCCGCAAGACGCTCAATGGTCGTGTCAACCCAATCCTGGAGCCGTCGCTGGTCATTGGCACTAAGCAGCTTGGAACGCGCCAGGGCGCAGACAAAGTCAAGCAGCGGGTCGCAGTCAGTTGGCCGGTCGGCAAAGTGCTTATGCACAAGCTCGCGAAAGAGAACGAGGGGTAACTCGGTCTTTATGTCAACCGTCTTCTGCGACAGGTTCAATGTCGCCGACTGCGTGTAAACAATGGCTTCAACCGAGAGGCCAAGCTGCATCGCGCACAGGGCGGCAACCTGCGCGTGCCATAGCTGGTGTCGCTCATGCATGCGCCGCCATGCTTCAGCTATCTCTGCTCCGCTGAGTCCGGCGAAGGTAAGCGCATCTCCGCCTATATAGTCACCGGCGATAAACTGTTCGATCGCACCGACCTGGCCGAAATTATTCTGCCCGTGCTGGTCGATCTTTGCTGGCGCTGGCGTACTCATAGGCTGTTTTGTTTCTAGGTAGGGAAAGCCGACCACTCAGCGCTGGAGCAGATCCAGCACAGTCTGTAGCTCAGGGTTCTCGCGTATAAAGGGCTGAAGCAGCACGACGGTGCTTGCGAGCAACGGTGCCCGGACAAACTCGTAGCTCGGCGTAGCGTATGCCTCACGCAGTGTGTTGAGGTTATGCATGGCGGTCAAGAGCAGCAGCGACCGAATCTCGTCCTTCTGCAAGGCCGCCCGAAACGAGAAGTACGAAGCAAGCAGGCTCAACATAGCTTGCTGCTCAGGCGCAGAGATACCAGGCTGCACAAGTGGGCCAAATGTGGCAGTAGCATATGGAGCGCGGAGTTGGCCGACAAGGTCGGTTAGCTCGGCGTCCCCTTCTGCGTAGCGCTCGAGATCCTCGGCGACACCGGAGAGCTTGCGCTGGTAGCGCTCCTCCGCCCGCTGCGCCGTCTCTAAAAGCAGCGCCGCCGCCTGCCAATCACCCCGCTGCACCTCGCTCGTCGCTTGTTCCTGGCGCGTGTGGATTTGCGCTAGGGCGGCGGTGAGGTCAATTTGCGCTTGTTCGATGCTTTGTGCTTGAACAGCGCCGAACTGCGCGTAAGAGCCGACGTGTAGCACGCCACCGGGATCTACTCGAATGTCGCCGAACTGCGCGTAAGAGCCGACGTGTAGCACGCCACCGGGATCTACTCGAACGTCGCCAAGCTGTGCATTATCCCCAATGATTAGCGGTTGGCTTCCAGCGATCTCACTTATTGCCTGGGCACTACCAGCATTGATGCTTGGACTGGCCTTCTCTCCATCCCCCTCCCGCACGTCGCCACGTTCATCAAATAGGTCAAATAGGTCTTGGATACGCCGCAACTCAGCGAGTTCCTGCTCAAGCTCCACAATACGATCAGTTGGATTTCTACTCATCGTTATCGCTTGCTCAACAATAATGCGCGGTTAACCACCTACCCCGCAAGCCCAGTGCCCGCCAGCGCCCGCACCACCTCGGCGCGTACGTCCGGGGCCAGGGCGGCCAAGGAGGCCAACAGGGCTCTGACCACCTCGCGGTTGGCGGCGGCACCCAGCGCAGCCTCGGCCTCGATTCGGCCCACTTGGCCGCTCACCAGGGGGCTAAGGACGCTGTTCATGTCGCTGGCCTCGATCCGTGCGTAGACCGCTGCAAAGCGACCCGTGCGGCTCGTGCCCGCATTGATCGTCGTCTTGATAATGTCTCTGCCCGCGATGTCGCCAATTTTGACATCGCCGAATTTGTTGCCGCTGCCAAAGGAAACCCCGCCGCGCTGTTTACTTTGATCGCCCTGCACCTTGTCGCCCTGCACCTTGTCGCCGGTGAACTTGTCGCCCGCGACCGCATCCCCGGCGACAAATTGGTCGATCTTGCCAACTTGGCCGAGATTAATCTGCCCGCTCTGGTTGATCGTCGTACCCCCGCTACCGGACGGGTCAGCCTCATCCGTCAGCGGCTTGAAGCCCCGCTGCTGTAGCTCGTGGACGTGAACAGCGAAGAGAAATGTCCGTTGGGCACGCCCGACCTGTGCGCCCTCAGCGACGGCGTGCTGCATAATCTGCTCCAGCCCCGCCTCGCACGCCCGGTCGAACGCCATGAAACCACGCCGGTCGCGGCCCGCGCCCTCCGGCAGCTCGGTCGAGAGACCACCCTGGCTGGCGGCCACGCCCGTACACTCGACCAGCAGGTACACCTCGTCGTCTGCCCACTTTTGCATCTGGTGGAGGTCGCGGAGCAGCCCATGCGCGAAGGCGCGCACCTGGGGAAGATTGCGTGCCTCGGGGCGGTTATGAGTCAGCGAGACCGCCAACAGCGCATGCCCGTTGAACACCACCACCAGGGGCAGCAGGTCGGCGGCTAAGCACATCCCCGCCAGTAGCAGCGTGAGGTCAACGCAGGTGCCGACGTGGCTGGACAGAATCTCACTGGGCCGCCGGATCTGCTGGACATCGCTGACCAGCGGATCGAAGGGGGCAACCTCATAGGTCAGCTTGAGCTTAAGAAGCTGCTGGTAGAGCTGATGGACAACGCTGGCCCGCCCCTCATTGGCCAGCAGATCGAGCCGACTGATGTAAAGCGGCCAGCGCAGCGGCTCCGGCAGCTCCGGCAAGACAAACTGGGCCAACTCCTGCGGGACGCTTTTGCGCCAGGTGAATGTACGCTTGGCCGTGGACATGGCACCTCCTCAGGCTTGGCTGTTCATCGCTTCAACCGCCGTCGCATCAACCAACTCGATCAGGCTCTGCACCGGGTCGGGCGCAAGCCCTTTGGCCCCACGTGAGCGCACCGTCACCCGGTAGAGGCCGGGCGGCACGTCGGGAAAGCTCAGGCTCGTCCGCTCACCGGGCCGCACAGCGACCTTGGCGGTTATCGTCTTGGCGCCCGGTGTGGTCGGCTCCAGCCGCGCCTCAAGCGTGAGCGTCTGCTCAGTTTTTGCCACGGCGAGGCTCAGCGCGACAGGCTGGTCAGGCCCGAACACCGGGTCTACGCGCAGGTTGATCGCGGGCTTGCGATCCGACTCGCGGCCAAGCACGTTCTGCGCGCCGGGCGACACGATGGTGTACAAGCTCTCGATCAGCGGCGTGAGCGTCATCTCGTTATTGGTGATCCAGCCGTGCTGCTGCGCCGAGTAGCGCGCCAGCGCGTCCTCCTCCTGCTTCGTGAAGTCGGCTGGCACCGCCGAGACCCGTGGCACCGTGCCATCACCGCCGTCGAAGGCCACGTCAACAATTGGGGGCAACTGATAGCTCAGCTTCACCCGACCATCTTTAAGCGATGCCGACTGAAAGGTGTCTTGGTGGACGCCGACCCAAGGGATCGTAAGCTGGCTTTGGCCCGCCGCCCGGTTCGCCTTTGCGCGACGGTAGATCTCCATGTGAAAGTCCTCACGCGCCGCCCGTGCGCGCCCTTGGTCGATCCCCGGCAGCGCGGTAATCTCGGCGACGCGGGCATGCGCCCCGCCCACGGTAATGGCCTCGTAGATCGGCAGCAGTTGGTAGATCGAGGTCAGCTCACGAGTCACTCGCGTGAGAGAAGGGAAGAGCGTGATTCCATTCGCAAGAGTATCTACCGCATTGAGCGAGCCGCGATGGGGCGTGGCAATCGTCAGCAACAGGCGGCAGTCACTCCAGCCGCCCAGCGCCTCAAGGTAGTAGCGTGAGACAAGGCCGCCCATACTGTGGGCAATCAGGATGACCTTCGCGTCCTGCGCGCCGCTATGCGTGCGCCACCTGGGCAACTGGCGGTCGATAAACACCTTGAGCCGCAGGGCGCTGGCCCGGTTATCGCGCCGCCAGTCGTACGGAAAGGGGAAGAAGTTGGCCTCGTCGCGGGGCGCGTGAACCGAGCCGGTGACCACGCCGTCGAAATCGTGCGCGATGCGCTCAATGATCGGGCGGTAGCCGCCGATACGCAAAAGTGGCGCGACGAGCGCGTCACCCATGATCACCTCGCCGACCGTGATCCCGTCGCCCAAATTGGCCCGCTGGTAATCATCGTCGCGCACCTTGAGCGCCTGGAGGCGCTGCCCTAGGTGTGGGGCCGTCTTAAAAAACTGCCACACGCTCTGGCCTGAGACCGCCCACAGATCCTCGCCGTCGAGCCGTAGCGAGCTACCCATGATTCCAGGGAGAAAGATAAGCAGATCACGAAATATCGGCTGTATCATTGGGTGTCCTCTCTGTAGCGAAAAACACATGGCTATTACATTCTACAACACCATCGCCAAAAACTGACAGAACACCAGATCTTTAACCACGGGCACCCACTCTACCGCTGTTGCCGAATGGCACCACGGTGCTAGGCGCAGTGCCGCAACCTCTTGCCGCTGCTTCTGTGTAAGTTGGGTAGGTGTACGCTAAACGGTGGTGGGACGCTGGACTTGAAAAAATGAGCGGATCGGGGCACACTTTCGGTGCTTAGGGCCGAAAGGAGGTGTGCCATCGATCCGCTGACGACATTCTGCCCGAACATGGACTGCCCGGCAAGAGGGCAGATCGGTGAAGGGAATATCGGTATCCACAGCCAGCAGCGGCAGCGGTATCGCTGTCGGGTGTGTGGCAAGACCTTCAGCGCCCGGGTCGGGACACCCTTCTACCGCCGTCGAACGGATGAGACCATGATCACCTGGGTGGTCAGCCTGGTGGGAAACGGCTGTCCGATCCCGGCGATCGAAGCCACCTTTGGCTTCCAAGCCCAGACTGTCCGGGAATGGATGGACGCGGCGGGGGCGCATAGCGAAGCCGTCCATCACGCTGAGGTCGTGCAGGAGCGCGACGTGGGACAGGTGCAAGCCGATGAGATCCACGTCAAGACGCAAGCGGGGGTGCTCTGGATGGCGATGGCAATGATGGTCAGCACCCGCCTCTGGCTGGGCGGTGCCGTCAGCCCGCACCGTGACCGCGACCTGATCACCCGGCTGGTGGCGCTCGTGGCCGCCTGTGCCCAATGGGGGCCGCTGTTGTTCGTGACCGATGGCCTGACGACCTACATCGATGTGGTGCGGAAAGCGTTCCGGACGCGCCAGCCAGGGGCATATGGGCGCCCCCGCCTGGTGCCCTGGCCGGATCTGGCCATTGCCCAGGTGGTCAAGCAGTACGCGGGTCGGGCGGTCACAGGCACCATCCATCGCCTGGTGCATGGCACGGTGCCAACCTTCCTGACCCAGTTGTGGAGTACGCCGGGCTGTCAGGTGCTCAATACGGCCTACATCGAGCGCTTGAATGGCACCTTCCGCTCGTGCCTGGCCGCGCTGGGGCGGCGCACCCGCCGGTCGGCCCGACGGATCGCAACTGTAGTGGGTGGCATGTACCTGGTCGGGACGATCTACAACTTCTGTACCGCGCATTCTAGCCTCACTACGGATGATGGCCGCCGACAGACCCCAGCGATGGCGGCCGGGATCACCGACCATGTCTGGACCGTCAGCGAGCTCCTGCACTATCAGGTGCCGCCGCCGCGCTGGGTGCCACCCCGCCGTCGGGGGCGGCGACCGAAGGCCCTCCAGGCCCTCATTGACCGGTGGTGTCCCGACCACCGTTTAGCATAGACCTACCCGCACGATTGTCCGTGACCTGATCGCCACCAAGACCCCGCTGCTGCTGGCTGATCTGCCCAATGGCGGCGCAGGCTGGACGGTACGCCACGCGCTCTTTGCCCGTGCGGGGCTGACCGACGCGGCCCAGCAGGAGCTTGCGGCCCACGACGGACTTGCAGTTGACCTCACCCGCCTGATACGCGACCTGGTCAGCGCAGAGGCTGGGTAGGTGTTGGCACGATCCTCACGTCGGGACAGCACGGTCGCACAGCGCCGTACAAGCAGGGTGAGGCACAGTTTAACCCCAGACGGTATCGCATGCCCCAACACTCGCTTGCGTGCGGGCAGAAGTACCCGATAAGGAGGGGGCTCAAACGTTGTTGATGCCGCCCCTGTTCGTTTCACCCACACGGTCGCGCAGGCGTATCTCTTCCCTGAAGTGAATCAGAGGCGCTACAGACGCTCCGGGAGGTGCCGAGCGGGTGGTTTTGGTCAGGTGCACTGCACGAAAGCGACCGTCTGTGGAGTGACATATCTTTACCCACATCTTTCGTTTGGCACGCGAAAAGCAGGTAACCACCCACGCCATCCCGCACCATCTTGGATCACGGCGTTGTCTAGCGGGCGGAAGTGCGCCAGCCCGACCGGACGATAGTCCCCACCCACATTGATCCGCACAAAGGGGTTCCAGTGCATCCGTGGAATGTGCCAATAGAGCCATTGTGCATACAAGCCCAGATTTGAAAATACGGTGACTGTCCAGTCGGGCGGCACCCTCCGGGCGAATCAGGGTAAACAGGTGTTCCCAGTGGAACCGTCATGCGCCTTTCTTGGTCGCCAGGAGGACGATCCAGGCGATGGGAATGGCACAGCCCGAGAGACGATGCTGATCGCCAAGATGGCGCATCGCTGCCCGAGGGTACGCGCATCCAGCGCCAGCCGATGTTCCGTCGGCAGCCACCACGCCAACACCTACCGCAGCAACGGCAGAACGCAGGTCTGTACGTCCAGGGCTTCGCATTTGCCGCTCCGTTTGGCCCCGACCGTGCGCGTGCGCTCGTAGCACCATTCCCGCAACTGTTGGCGCATCGTCGCGTCCTTCCGCCCTACCAGCGGTGCGCTGGTGCCGCCACATTGGTCACGCCACAGCGTTGGGCCACCACCCTTCCCGAAACTCCACAGCGCCAGCACGGTCGCTTGCGGCTTTGCCTAGTGCGGCATGTGGCTTGACACGGTCTGCTGCCATTGGGATAATCCGGTTGAACGAGCTATGGTTCCGTCCTGGTGAATGTGGTTGTTGCCCCTTCCATCCTACCAGGCGGCCAAGCTTGTTCAAAACGTCTTGACAGGTTCGTGCCTCGCACTCAGAAAACCTACCCCTGAAAGCGGAAGGGGGCGGGCCGATGCAGGAGGCAATGTTCTAACCTACGGCGTAGCAACCAGTTTACCGAGCCAATCCTATGCTCAGTACAGACGAGATTGTATTCGCACTACGGAAGGCACTGCCACGCGAATACCATGAGCATATCCCCGCGTTGGCGCAGACGCTCGCCGAGGCGCTGGAAGGAACGACGAACAATCCCAGACTGCCGGTCGAGCGGGAGCTTCAGGAGACGCTCCTCGGGATGCTGGCAGGACAGACGCTCGCTACACCTGACTCCACGATCTCTTTTGGGCAGGGCAACCAGTTAGGTGATGTCGTGGTGCGCGATGTGGCCCACGGCAACATTATCAACGTTACGATCCAGTTAGCCCCTGGGGGCAACGAGCAATCTGCCGCGTCGGCGCACGACCAGACCGCTCGCGATGCTGGGCAAACGGCCCCGCGCCATCGGTACACCGCATCCAGCGCGGCAGGGCTACCGCAGATAGGTGATCGGAACCGGGCGCGGATGATCGAGAAGGTGCGCCAGTTCTGGATCAAGGGTGTGCTAGAGCAGTCGCTGCATGAGACGGTTTTACTTGACCTCGGCCTAGAGGCTCGCCACGACGCCGTTGATCTACCGTGGCAGCTAAATATGGCGCTGGCTCAGGATGGCGACCGTAAGCCGTGGCCTGCGGGAACGCGGATTATTGATGTCTACGCTGCCTGTAGCAGCGAACTGCTGATCCTTGGCACACCTGGGGCGGGCAAGACCACAAGCTTGCTCGATCTGGCTGCCGACCTACTCACCCGTGCGGAGCATGATCCGGCAGAACCCGTGCCGGTTGTCTTTAACCTCTCGTCGTGGGCGCAGCGCCGCCAGCCCCTCGCCCGCTGGCTCACAGAGGAGCTGAACAGCCGCTACCAGGTTCCCCGGCGGCTGGCGGAAGAGTGGGTCGCCAGCGAGCGGGTGCTGCCCTTACTGGACGGCCTTGACGAGGTGGAGGCAACGTATCGTAGTGCGTGCGTTACCGCTCTGAACGGCTTTCGCCGTGAACACGGGCTGTTGGGCATGGTGGTCTGTAGCCGACTTGCTGACTACGAGGCGCTGGGGGTGCGGCTGCGGCTACAGGGGGCCGTCACGGTGCTACCCCTGACCCCCGCGCAGATCGATAGCTACCTTGCCATCGTCGGCGAGCCACTCCAGGGACTGCGCGCTGCCCTTCGCGACGACGAGGCGCTGCACGAACTGGCCGAGACCCCGCTGCTGCTCAGTATTATGAGCCTCGCCTACAAGGGGGTTGCCGCCGACGAGTTGCAGCGCCCAGACACCCTGGAGCGGCACAGACACCACCTCTTCGAGACCTACATTGACCGCATGTACAGGCGTCGGGGCGACAAACCGGCATATACGCAGGCGCACATCCGCAGGTGCCTAACCTGGCTATCCACCGAACTGGATCGGCGCTCCCTGACGGTCTTTGCCATCGAGGATCTCCAGCCAGACTGGCTTGGAAGACCGCTCTTTCGAGGACTCTACAGCGCTGGGGTTGGCGCCATAGTCGGCTTGATCGCCGGGATGATCGCCAGCACCTTCTTGATCGCCAGCACCTTCTCGATGGGTCTGGATTTCTACCCCCCATCTGAGAGCCAATCGTGGATAGCCTGGCTGATCGAAGTCCTGAGCGGGTCATGGAGATACGGGTTACTTGCAATCCTAGTTGGGCTCTTCACCATCGACCTCCATCGAGCTGCGCTCCAAAATCTCGTCATGGGCCGATTGCGCTGGCCCGCAGCGGGACGCCTACTCGTAAATCTCGCATTCACCGGTTTGATCAGCAGCGGCCTAGTCGCCATCACACCAGTGTTTCTTTCCCGGTTGCTCGAAGATCCTTTAGTTGTGTTCGCCTGGGTTGTGGGCGGAGCGCTGGTCAGTCTGGTGAGCGCCCGCTTGCGTACACCACAGATCGGGCTAACCGAGGGCATCTCGTGGTCATGGGGGCGTGCCCGCCGCTGGGCAGCGCTCGGCATCATTGCGGGCCAGATTCTGAGCGGGATTGGTGTCTGGTGGGTCTTTGCCATTATGCCGTACACCGAGATGTACGGCCTCCTCGCCTGGATCGCAGCAAGCGGGTTGATCATCCTCGTGAGTGGCATTGGTGGGTGCCTAGCCAGCATCGCGGGCGGTATCTCCGGCAAGCGCATCGGTCTACGTACCCGGACGAATGAGGGCATCTACCGTTCTGGCCTAAACGCAATGATTACGACGACGCTCACCGGGGCAGGGCTAACGGTCTTTGTGCTCCCCCTGGTCGCGATCATCTTGGTAACCTCCGTAGCGAGACTCTCCGGTCAACCTATTCCTACGATTACGAGACCGCAAGATCTGCTCGAAATCTTTTCGCAACTTCCATGGACATTCTTCGCCTTCATCGGGTTTGTTTTGTTCGGCTCGATCATTGGCCTCCTTACTGGCGGGCTCGCGTGTATCCAGCACGCCGTCTTGCGCGCGCTCCTGCTGTTTGAGGGTGCCCCACTGGATCTGGGCCGAACGCTCCAGTTCGCCACCGACAGGCTGCTGTTGCGCCGGGTTGGTGGCGGGTTCATCTTTATCCACCGACTGCTTCTGGAACACTTCGCACAGGCAGGGGCACGCACACCGACGACACGCACGCACCCGGTGAGCGTTGATACGACGCGCTTCGATGCCAATGTCAGCCTCGTGCCTGATAATCCGGTCGTTCATCACGATGCTGAGACAAGCCCCCAAGCCGATCAGACACGCCTATCGACACCGGCGCGAAACACACGCTCGCCTTGGCTGACGCCCCAACGACGCAGCTTTCTGCGCCGTGCCCTGGCTGCGGGGGCGGGCCTTACGGTGATAGGGAATGTCCTTGCCTTGGTCATCATGATCGGGCTGCTGTACGCCCCCGACCCCTTGGTCGTCCGACGAATCGCAGGCCCAGCGGGCATGGTCGGCTCCTTTGCCGTTGCCCCCAACCAGCGCACCCTGGCGGTCAGCGACAGCGACGAGCGGATCGCGCTCTGGGATCTGGTGACGGGTGATCACCTCGCTGATCTGCCACCCTCTCTGGCAGGGCATGCCTCCGTCTCCGTCGGGCCGAGTCTGACGATGCGCTTTGACCCCTCCGGGAAGACCCTCGCCGCACCTGCTAACGACGGGACGCTGCTGGTCTGGGACATTGCAAGCGGGGCAGCGCCGCGTACATTTGGCATGCCCGTCGGCAGGATTAGCACGATGACAGCCGATCCAACGGGTAGCTACGTGGCGGCGCTTGGCGATAATCGGCTGACAATCTGGACGGTTCAGGGCGAGTTGCGCCATACCATTATGCCCCTGGACCCTGATTTGATTACCGGGGGCCGTGTCAATACGCCACAGCTTGCCTTTACCCCCGATGGGACAGAGCTGATCTACCTCAGCGAACGCGGGCAGATCCGCATCTGGCGCACTTCTGACTGGTCGCTCAACCGAACGCTAGGCGAAGAGGAGATCGACCAGTTCGCCCTTACACCTGACGGAAACTATCTTGCCGTGTCCACCTCCAACGGAGCAGGCATGGTGCTGCGCGTGAGCGATTTTTCTGTCGCAGCGTCCCTGCGCCCGGCTGGCGGGGCGAGCATCATGGATTTCGCCTGCGACCCCACCAGCAATCGGCTCTTCATGCTCAATACCTTCGCCAATTATCCAGTGAACGCGTCAGCAGGAAGCGGATGGATACGCCCAAGCCCCGCAACCTGCGCCAGGATTCGGCGTAATAAACCCGGCTCTGGCTTTTCCGGAAGGAGTTTAATCACTTCCTCCGCATAGGAACGCCCTCGGTAGCGGGCCTTGAGATCGAGCACA
>CAIWXH010000719.1 GCA_903916565.1 uncultured Oscillochloris sp.
ACCGACCCCGCCAGCAAGGCGGCGGCGAAGCGCATTGACTCGTATGCCTTCTGGATCGAGGTCAGCACCGAGCGCGACGCGCAAGGCAAGGTCGTCTACACGCCCACCAAGGGCAAGCCCGTGACGCGCCCGGTGCTGGTGCTGCCGCCGACGCCGGATCTCGCCTGGGCGCGCACGCGCTACTTGGGCGTGGGCGACGACGGCAAAGCCCTGCTGACGTGGCTCATCGCGCAGCGGGCCGACTTTGAGCCGTGGCGCAACGAGCGGCGGACGAACGACGACGCGCCGCTGCCGACGCCGGTTGAGGAACCCGCACGCCGCAACCAGCCGCAAGCGATGGACGAGGGCGACTACCCCACGCCGTTCTAGCCGCTCGCTCACCGGGGCCACGAGGCCGACCTTGTG
The DNA here is from genome assembly GCA_903916565.1 of uncultured Oscillochloris sp. Classification (GTDB taxonomy): domain Bacteria; phylum Chloroflexota; class Chloroflexia; order Chloroflexales; family Chloroflexaceae; genus CAIWXH01. The sequence goes on from CAIWXH010000719.1 coordinate 406, forward strand.
GCCCCTAAAACTGCACGCATGCCTGCTGACCCCCGCTACCTGATTGGCCGTGCCCCCTGTGGGTGCGTGACGTTCGCCGCCCTGAACGAACCGGACTCGACGCTCATCACCAACGAGGTCGTGAAGGCCATGAGAAACGGGCTGAGCCTCGAACGCCGCTGGTCACTGCCGGCACGCGGCTACCTCGGCCCAGGCTGCCCAGCGTGTCGGCGCATGCCGCGCCCGTAGCCTCGTGCCATCCCAGCCTGTGGCTCAGCCCGGTTGAGCCATAGGCGGGAGTGCAGGACGCTCCAGAAAAAGTGAACCGGCCCGCGCACCTAAACAACTGAAAGTCCCCACCCAGCCATGCTTGCTGGCCGCTCGAAAGGCGGAAGCGGGGAGGGAACACCACCAAACATTGCCATGCACGCGAAAGGACGCCTATGCACGACGACGCGCCGCGAGAGGGCTTTGTCAAAACGCCGCTCTGGCTCTACGACCTGAACGCGGTACTCTCTGGAGCGCGCTGGAAAATCATCGGCGTCATCTCGCGGGAAACCTACGGCTGGGGGCGCGATGATGCGCCACTGACCGCCCAGGTGATTGCCGAAGCCGCAGGGCTGAACCGCACCGTGGTCAGTGAAGAACTCGTTGCCCTCGCGACCATTGGCCTAGTACGACGCATCCAACACGGACGCGGTTTTCTGCTCGGACTGAACCCGCTCAGCCCATCCGCCGTTGCATCTGCGCTTGACCTGTCGGAAAAAGCGACACATCCCGATTCTGCGACGTGTCGGAAAAACCGACAGGTTATTGTCGGAAAAAGCGACAGGTTATTGTCGGAAAAACCGACACGTCCTATAGAGGAAGATAGATCGGGAAAGATCGGGATAGAACCACCACCCCCTACCCCCGCCAACGGCGCTGACGCGCCGGGTGGTGGTGGTGGTGATTCGCACCATGCCGAACCCGCACCCGCCGCACCCGCCGCACCCGCCGCACCCGCCGCACGCTACCCCGCAACGATTGCGCTGTTAACCAAGGCCGGACTCGTCACGGCGGGCGAATTTGGCGACCTTGCGCCCGAGGTGGCGCAGGCGGCGCTTGACCAAGCGGCACGGCACCCGGCCCCGCGCAACGGCGTGGCGGCGCTGGTGGTCGGCCTGCTGCGGCGGGCCCAGGCGGGAACGTGGCACCCAGCGGAGGTCGCTGCGCCCGCCGACCGTGCGCCCAGTGACCTTGCGATTATCACCGCGCCCATCAGCCCCCAACTGCGCGCCGACCTGCTGGCCCGTTTCCGCGCTGCGGCAACCCCAGACGCGAAACGCGCCGTAATGGAACGGCTGCACGCGGCGCTTGCCGAAGGAAATGCCTGTGGAACGTAGTGTGCCCTTTGACAGCCAAGCCGAGCGGGCCACGCTCGGAGCCATTTTGCTTGACCGCGAGGCCATCATTGCCGTTGCCGCGTGGCTGACGCCCGACCATTTCTACCTCGAACAGCACGCGCTGATCTACGAGGCGATGCTGGCCTGTGCGAACCGCCGGGAGCCGCCTGACCTGACCACGGTGAGCACAGAACTGCGTCGCCAGGAGCGCTTTGACCTCGTGGGTGGCTTTGCGGCCCTGGGCGACATGCTCAACGAGGTGCCCACGGCGGTGCATATCGAATACTACGCCCGGAGCGTCGAACGCACGGCCATCTTGCGCCGCCTGATTGAGGCGGGCGGCAAGATCGCGGCGGCGGGCTACGACGAAACCGAGGAACTTGAGGCGACCCTGGACAAGGCCGAGCAAACCCTGTTCGCGGTCAGCCAACGGCGCGGCGACCAAGATTGGCGGCACCTGGGGCAGGTCGCCAACGAGTGGTTCACCGAGCTTGAGCGGGCCAACGGCACCAGCCCAGGGCTGCCCACCGGCTACCCCGACCTCGACGCGCTGACAGGTGGCTTGCAGCGCAGCGACTTGATTTTGCTCGCCGCACGCCCTGGCACGGGCAAGACCAGCTTGGCACTTTCGCTGGCCTATCAGGTGGCCCAGCAGGGGGCCACGGTGGGCATCATCAGCCAGGAAATGAGCCGGGGGCAATTGCTCCAGCGCATGGTGGCGATGCACACCGGCCTGAACCTCCAGCGCCTGCGGACGGGCAAAATGAACGACGACGAGCGCGTCAAAGCCTTCGACGCCCTAGGCACGCTGAGCAACCTGCCCGTGTGGCTGGACGACACGCCCGGCCTGAGCGTCGGCGCGGTGCGGGCGAAGGCGCGGCGCTTAGCCGCTGGGTCAGGCTGCGACCTGCTGATCATTGACTACCTGCAACTGCTCGTCGGCGGCAAGGCGGAAAACCGGGTGCAGGAGGTCAGCGCCATCAGCCGTGACCTCAAAAGCCTCGCCCGCGAACTGAACACGCCCGTCCTGGCTTTGTCGCAACTCTCGCGGGCCGTCGAAAGCCGTCAGAGCAAAGTGCCCCTGTTGAGCGATTTGCGCGAAAGCGGGAGCCTTGAACAGGATGCTGACATCGTGCTGTTCATCTACCGCGAAGAGCAGTACGACAAGGAAACCGACAAAAAAGGTATCGCCGAGATTTATGTGGCGAAGCACCGCAATGGGCCGCTGGGAACCGTGGGGCTGCGCTTCGAGGCGTCCACCACGCGCTTTACCAGCCTCAGCCGCTACACTAGCCCGGAGGGCTACTGAGATGCAAGGAAACAGCCATGAGTGACTGGAGGTGTGCCAGGTGCCTCCGAAAGCCGCCCTACAGCACGCGGCACGGCTCCTCGGCATGCTGCAAGCGGTGTCTTGCCGACCTTAAAGCGTGTGGCAAGCGCTGGTGTACACGCTGTGCCAAAGCATACGACGTACAGGATATGGATGAATCCTTGCGTCTGAAAGCGTTGTGCAAGCGCTGCTGGAAGCACTGTCGTGCCGCGTACATGAAGCCGTGGCGTGCCGCGCACGCCGACACATGCGCGGCCCAGCGGCGCACCTACTACCTTGCACAAGGAGGTGACAAAGCCAAGGCATTTCGCGCAGACCCGGCGAACCGCGAGTACTTACGAGAACGGCAACGTCGTTACTATCTCAACAGGTCGCAGAAGCTCGCGGCGCAAGGCAAGGCATTCCCATCGAAAAAAAAGAGGACGGTGTGATGGCTACGACCTTGGAACAGATCGCCGAGCTTGAGGCCAGTCTGACGGCGGCGCGGACGAACGGCAATCGCGCCAGGATTGCGGACTTGACCGCCAGGATAGCTGAGTTGTGGCGCACGAAGTGTGTGAAGGAACTACCGCGATGAGCAAACCGAAAGGCATGTCCTGGCAGACGTGGTGCGGGGTCTTGCCTCCGAACCACGTCTATCGTGTTGCATTGATGCACCTACTCGGTGCTGAAAAATTCGAGGAGATAGAGAAACTCTATGGCGATGCTGAACAGCGCTACCGGCGGGCCGCCAGTATGAACAACATCGTTCTGCGTGAAGCAGCGTTGACGCGCCGCAAGGCACGTTGGCCGCTTTCACCTGCCGAAACCAAATGTTTGGAGCGGTACCGGGCCATTCTTGACGATCCTCGAAAGTATGTGAACGAGAATCGCTCATGATCACCCGTGACCGCATTGCCCTGGCGCTCGTCACGCACCCCGAGCTGAGCGACCGCCAGATTGCCGCACAGCTCAAGCATCGGTATTGGAGCGAGGTACGCGACGTGCGCCGAGCGCTGGATCGAGCAACGGCCGCTGCGCCGGTTCCCGCGCCACTGGTGGCACGACTCACCCCGCACGAAGAAGCGATGAGCGCCGCGCTGGTGCGGCACATCCAGCGCGTAGATGACGCCGAAAAGTATCACCTGCGCCTCACCCTGCTGATGGTGCGCTATCGCCCGAACACGCCGACGACCGGCAAGAGCTAAGCCTCGCCGGTCGTCTGAAACCCACATAACATCGAAAAGGATACCACACATGACCACCCCGTCCACCAAAGTCGTGATCGTCGCCGGAGAGCGCTTCAGCGTCCCGGCTGAGACCGACAACGAAGCCATCCGCCAACAACTGCTCAGTATGGGCTTTGCCGACGTGGCAAGCGCCACGGTGAAGCAGGGCAAGGACGCCGACGGCACGCCGACCATCGAATTTGTGAAGCAGGCCGGCACGAAAGGAGCCCTGTCCCCGGCGGCCCTGGCGGTGGTGCTGCGCCGCACCCCGGTTGCGCCCATCGTCACCCCGGCATCGTACCGCTACCTGCTGGCCCGGTTGGTTGCGGGCGACCTCACCTGCACCGACGTGCTCACCCTTCCGGTAACGGACGCGCTGCACGCCACGGCGAACGAGGCGGAGATGATGAAGCCGACCACCCAGGAGGACTCGCTATGCACGCGCCTCGACCAGCTTTCCGCCATCGCGGACGCCGCCCCGTCCGCGTGGTAACGGTGCAGGAGAAGACGCAGGTGCATCACGAGGAAGCTGCTGCCTACCTCGTCGGCATCGAAGCGCTGGCCCTGCTTCAGCGCTTCGAGC
>CAIWXH010000720.1 GCA_903916565.1 uncultured Oscillochloris sp.
GCGGTCTTTGATCACAGCAAGACGGCCTTCCCGCTGACGGGTGCCCACATCAAGACCGCCTGCGCGAGCTGTCACGGCAATCACGTCTACAAGGGCACGCCCAAAACGTGCGTAGACTGCCACGCCGATCCGAAGGAGCATCTGGGCCAGTTCGGCACCGACTGCGCGGCGTGTCACAGCACCGACACCTGGAAGGGCGCGACCTTTGACCACAGCAAGACCGCCTTCCCCCTCAACGGTGCCCACGTGAAGGTGGTCTGTACGAAGTGCCATGTCAATAATGTCTACAAGGGCACGCCCAAAGCCTGCGTGAGTTGCCACGTTGATCCCCATAAGGGTCAGTTCGGCAACAACTGTAATACGTGTCACAGCACAAGCCGCTGGACGGGGGCGGTCTTTAAGCACAACTACTTCCCGATGAACCACGGCAGTCGGGGGAATAGCCCCTGTACGACCTGTCACACCAATTCCAATAACTACAAGAGCTACACCTGCTACGGCTGTCACGCGCACACGCCTGCAGGTATCGCCGCCACGCATCGTGGGGAGGTTTCCGGGAACCTGGACAACTGTCTTCGCTGCCACTAGGGACAAGGTTTCAGGTGCCAGGTTTCGGGTTTCAGTCCGCGCGCAGCAGGCAGCCTTGCGTATACCTGAACGGTAGCAGATCCGCGAGCCTTGTCTAACGAAAGCAGCAGGGCGAGCGACTCGGTCGCTCGCCCTGCTTTTCTGCACTCCATTCATTCTAAGGGGACGATTCTGTGAACAATGTGCTGTCCATTCTCGGCTACGCGCTCATCCCAGCCATCGCCACGATCATTGGGGGCGTCATCGCGGTCTTTCGCACCCCCGGGCCGGGGGTGCAGGGCGCGATCCAGCACTTCGCCGCCGGGGTTGTGTTTGCCGCCGTGGCGGGCGAAGTGCTGCCGGAGATCATGCGTGAACACGAGCCGCTTCCGTTAATCATCGGCTTCTCGCTTGGCGTCGTCGCAATGCTCAGCATGAAGTGGTTTGCCGAGCGGCTCGGTGGTCACGGCGAGAGCAAGGGCGGCGAGCAGCCAACCGCGCTGCTCATCACTGTCGGCGTTGACCTGCTGATGGATGGGCTATTGGTCGGCATCGGCTTTGCGGCGAACGCCACAACCGGCATGCTCCTGACCGCAGCGCTCACGCTTGAGGTGCTGTTCCTTGGCCTCTCCACGGCAGTGAGCATCGGCAAGGCGGGTGCGCCACGCGGTCGCATGCTAGCAACCATCGCGGTGCTGGCGGGGCTGATTCTCTTGGGCGCGCTGATTGGCGGCACGCTGCTGGCGGGCCTCGCTGGCCCTTGGCTCGAAGGTGTACTCGCCTTTGGCGCGGCGGCCCTGCTCTATCTGGTCACCGAGGAGCTCCTTGTCGAGGCGCATGAACTCCCGGACACGCCGCTGATGACGGCATGCTTCTTTGTGGGCTTTCTGGTGATTTTCCTGATCGAGATGCTGGTTTCGCCTGCTGCTGGGTAAACAAGGACTGTCGCCGCCCAGCCCTCACCCCCCGGCCCCTCTCCCATAAAGGGAGAGGGGGAGCCGAACGCATTCTGCTGCGGAATCTCCCCTCTCCCCTTGTGGGAGAGGGGCCGGGGGAGAGGGGAGAAACATGGCTGGCGTGGCGGCTTTACGTTCACCCCCCAAGCGAGGCAAAAACCTCGGGGCAGTGACACGGCACGATCCGTACGTCGGGGCGAGCCTTGGCGAAGGCGCGCAGCTTGTTGAGCGTGGCCCGTAAGGCGCGTGGGTCGTCTACGATCAGGTTGATCAGACGGGCGGGCGGGCGCCCCTCGCGGATGGCGCGGCTCGTCCAGGCCCCGTCGGCGGCGAGCAGCACGGGGCCATCAGTGGTCTGGAGCAGCGCCCCCATTTGGCCGTAGGCGTGGCCGGGCAGCGCCAGCAGCCGGATGCTCCCATCGCCAAAGAGGTCGTGGGTCGGGCCAAGGTGCGGCAGCGCTGGCCCGCGTAGGTGGCCCAGCGGCACCGTCAGCGCCTTGCCAACCCGCTGGCGCGGCAAGAGCGCGGGGATGTACCCGCGCTGAAGTGCCGCCACGCCATTCAGCGTCAGCCCCGCCTGAAGCGCTTGCGCCGCAATGACCATAGTCGCGGCGGGGAAATCGGCCAGACCGGCGAGGTGGTCGGCGTGCAGATGCGAGATGATCACATGGCCCACCTCGGCGGGCGTGATGCCGCGTGCGGCCAGTTGGTTCACTAGCGCCAACTCAGGGCGCAGGTGCAGCGGGGTGGCGTAGCGATACAGCCGGTACGGCCACGGCTCGGTGGCGGTCAGAATACGCGGCGCGTAGCCCGTGTCGAAGAGTATGAGGCCGTGGCGCGGGTGCCGGATCAGGCCGACAAGCGCGTGACAGTCCATCTGGCGCCACGCGCTCCCGCGCATGACCAGGGGCGCTGGCACGACACACATGCCAGTGTCGAGCAGTTCAAGGGTGAGCATTGGTGAGTGACTCCAGGGTAAGCGCGATCCCTGCGGCAACTGAGACAAGGGGCTGGTAGCCAAGATCGCGACGAGCGGCGGCGATGTCGTAGGTCTGGGTGCGCCCAAGAATGGCCGCCGTGTAGCGTGTCAGCAGCGGCTCGCGCCCCGTGAGGACGGCACGCGCCTCCATAGCCCCGGCGAGGGCCAGCACCACGGGCAGCGGGACGGCGCGCAGGTGGTCGTTGACCCCGAGTTGGCGCAGCACGTCGCGGATCAAGGGCCAGAGCGGCACATGCTCGTCATTGGTGATGTGGTAGACCTTGCCGATGGCGGCATGGCTTTCTAGCGCCAGGGCGATGGCGTGGGCCACATTTTCAACATAGGTTATGTCAATGAGGTTCCGCCCAGCACCGACCTGCGGCAGCCGACC
>CAIWXH010000721.1 GCA_903916565.1 uncultured Oscillochloris sp.
GGCCTATTTCGGTGAGGCACGCCATCCGCTGCTTGGCGAGGTGGACGCCCAGCGTGATACGGTTGAGCTTGCGCTTGCCCGCTGGTGCCGTGAGGATAGCAAGCCCCTGTTGGGCATCTGTCGCGGCGTGCAGGTGCTGAACGTAGCCTTTGGTGGCTCGCTCTGGCAGGATCTCCCCAGCCAACTGCCGAGCGCCAGCGACCACCGGTACAACACAACGCTCGCAACCTATGATGTCGAAGGTCACCGACTTACGTTAGAGGCTGATAGCTGGCTGGCGGGCCAGCTTGACACCGACGAACTGCTGGTCAATACCATGCACCATCAGGCGGTGAAGACGGTGGCCCCCGGCTTGCGCGTGGTCGGTCGGGCGCCCGACGGGGTGATCGAGGCGCTTGAGGGTACCGGCACCCATTTCGTCGTCGGCGTCCAGAGCCACCCCGAGTATCTCTGGCAGCGGGCTGAACCGCGCTGGCGGCGGCTCTTCGCGGGCTTCGCCGCACGGTGTCGCGGTACGCGGTGAGCATCGGGCTGTTTGACTCGGGTCTCGGCGGGCTGTCGGTGGCGCGTGCCGTCCGTGCAGCCCTGCCCTACCGCGACCTGATCTACCTAGCTGATACAGCCTACTGCCCATACGGGCCGCTGCCGGTTGAGCAGGTGCGTACACGCTCGTTGGCTTGCGCGCGCTGGCTGGTGGGACGGGGTGCCCGCGTGGTGGTGGTGGCATGCAACACGGCGACTTCGGCGGCGGTCGAGTTGCTGCGAACCAGCTTGGCGGTGCCGGTGGTGGGCATGGAGCCTGGGCTCAAGCCTGCGGTCGCAGCGACACGCACGGGCCGGGTGGCCGTTCTCGCCACGAGCGGCACGCTGACGGGTGAGCGTTTCGCACGCCTTGTTGAGCGTTTTGGCGCCAGGGTCGAAGTGCGAACGGTGGCCTGTCCTGCAATGGTGCGCTTAGTCGAGGCGGGCGAGTTGGCGGGGCCGTACGCAGCGTCGGTGGTGGCAGGCTACGTCGCGCCGCTGGTCGCCGACGGCGTGGACACCCTGGTCCTCGGCTGCACCCACTTTCCGCCACTGCGTGCGCTGATTGCCGCTGCCGCGCCGGAGGCAACCATTATTGACACCGGGCCAGCCGTCGCGGCACAGACGGCGCGTGTAGCGCTGGCGGCTGGCGGTCGCGCTGGTGCCACTGGAGACGCGGGGCGCCTCACCTTTGCCACCACTGGCGACCCGCTAAGCGTCGCGCCGGCCTTGGCACGTGTATGGGGTGAAAGCGTGGATGTGGAACGAGCGGCGTGCTAAGGCAACGTCGTGCTGCGGCCCACGCCCGGTGGCTGAAGCCACGGGCTACGCGGTACGAAGGCCGCCTGCGCGGCCTAACCAGCCTGCGAAGGCAGGCTTCGCAGCCACCGAGCCGGGGACTTCAGTCCCCCGGCAGGCGACGTTGCCTCAGCCCCCGCGCCCGTGTCAACGATGAGCCGTGTAGGCTTACCCGCCCACTGCGCTTGGCGGGTCGGGCTGTGGCTCGGCGGGCGGGGCGGGCTGCGGCTCGGCGGGCGGGGCGGCGGGATCGACCACCGGCGCGGGGGCAAGCGGGTCAGGGGTCGGGGCAAGCAGGGGGTCAATCGTAGGCGTGGCACGGGGGATGGGCCTGCCGTCGGGGCCAAGGTCTGCCGGGTTGACCTCAAAGATATTCGGCCAAGGCTTAAAGATCGTCTCGAAATTGCGATGCTCGATCTCCTTGCCGTCGCGCTCGATCACGCGGGTGAACGTAATCGTCATGCCGCCACGGGCCGTGTCGCTCTGACGCGGGCTGCCGCGTGGGCGCTTCGGCTCGGCGACATAGACGGGCTGGGTGGGCGCGGGCACTTTGTCGGTGGTTGTCGGCCCAAGGAGCGAAACCTTGCGCCCGTCGTTGGTACCGTAGATACGAACCTCGGCAGTGCTGCCGTTCGCCAGAGTCTGAACGAGCAACCAATGGCCGGTATCGTTGAGGAATTTGAAATCGCGTGCGCCAGTGAAGATGGTAGCGTCCATGCCGGGGCCGTCGCCATGGGTAGCGAAGGCGTATTTGTTGTACCAACTGATGTAGAACGAGTGGCCCCAGCGCTCGGTGATCGGCAAGCCAGCCCAGAAAGCCGCACGAAACATCGTGGTTGAGTCTTGGCAGATGCCGCCGCCCCAATCAAGCTGAGTGCGATTGCTAACAATCGCATAGCCCTCGACGAAACCATTTGAGGCGTCGATTCTGCCGACGCTGTCGTTGAACGAGAACTCCCCGTCGGGGGCGACCAAGATGCCGTGGAGCAGGGTCATCCCGGCCCGAATATTGGTGATCCGATACTCGGCAGAGCCGGTGAAGTCGCTGCGCCCAACTGAAATCAGCTCGGTCAGGCCAAGCTGGTTGAGGTTAGCGGCGGTGACGGGCGAGGGAATCTCGCGCAGGGGCAGATCGAGCGTACGGGCGGTGGCGGGATGCTCAAGGGCTGCCAAAATCTGTGTGGCCGCACGCTCCTCGTCAATACGCCAGCCAGAGATGCCGTCCTTGGTGATGCGCGGGTCGCCGTTGTTCCAATCAATGCGCGGGTACTTCCCCTTGCGCTCGGTGGCATCGGCCATCACGGCCAACTGTGTGCGGATCTTGGCCTGATCAACGCTCACCGCCAGCGTATCGCCGGTACTGCTAGCGACGCGCTCAATGTGAACCAGCCCCGCAAGATCCTCAAGTGACCAGACGATAGGCGCGTCCTGCGCCTCGACGGTCAGGGTAAGCGGGTTGGTGAGCATGGCGTTAATGCTGGCCTGCGCCGCGCTGACCGTCGCGTCACTGAGGCGGGGCTGTAGCTCGCGGGTGCGGAGCGCGATCATCTGCGGATCGAGTTCCTGAAGGGCCGCCGTAATCTCCTGGAGGGTCTCACTGATCAGCACCTGCTGGCCGGCGGCGGCGGGTGCCGTCGTGATGGTCGTGCCGTTAAGCGTCAGGAGCGCATCGACGGCGGGCTGCTCCACCTGATCCACATGCTGAAGCACATAGGACTGCATCGTCTGCTGGTTCACCGTCAGGTGCAGTGGCACTTCCATACCATTTTGGTACACAGCGAACACCTCGCGGAGATTCCCAAAGAGGCCGTGGTCGCGACCAGCGGCTAACGCGGCCTCGACGGCGCGATCAACCTCAAGGCGCACGCCCAACTCGGCGAGGGTCGGCGTCCAAGTGTGGTCGCCATAGGTAAGGGTGAGCGGCTGGGCCAGGAAGGGCGCAAAACGCTGTTCAATGGTCTGGCGCGCCTGACCGGGGGTAAACTCGCCAACAGCGACGCCGCGAACCGTCACATTCGGGTAGATCCGACCCGCGTAGCTGCGATCAACTGCGTAGAGCCCCGCGCTGGCCGCAAGAACGAGGAGCAGCACAACGGCGGCGACGGCGAACCAAAGCCGTCGGGTGCGCTGCTGTGGGGCGCGTGTGTGGGGGGCAGGCGCACTATTTGCTGATGAGCCAAGGGGCGAGAGATGCTCAACCGACACCAGGACCTCCTGAAAAGCCGCAGATGAGCGCACGGTGACATTTAGCGTTAGACAAGGTTTCAGGTGTCGGGTTTCAGGTTTCAGGCCGAACGCATCAGCAAGTCATGCGCGTACCCAAACTGTACCGTATCCGCGAACCTTGTCTTAGCAACTATAATCTGATGCCGATACCCATGTCAATGAGGAACAGGTGAACTATGTGTACCGCAGCACAGATAATTCTACAACTCAGTGCCGTCGTGCAGCGGTAGGGAACTACCCCTTCAAGTATACCAGAAGTGCTGCTTCGCACCGGCAAGATTCTGGCTAAGCCAAGGTTTCAGGTGCTAGGTTTCAGGTTTCAGGCCGAACGCATCAGCAAGCCATGCACGTGCCCAAACTGGAACATATCCACGAACCTTGGCTAACGCTTGGCAGCACCGCAGCGCACCACTGCGCGTGAAGCCCCGTGGCGTATGGCGCGTTCCGAGCGGTCAGGATGTGTGAGTCGGGGGTGCCAACGGTCGGCAAAGGGGCCATGGTAGAATGCCCCAGACGAGGCGACCGGGTGCGCGGTGGGCGCAAAAGGCACAGAAGGAGTCAGCGATGGCACAGGCGGTGAACGGAGCCTCGGGGCACACGGCGGAGGACGCACCACACACGGGCGGCATCCTTGCGATGGTGACCGCCGCAACGCGCCATGTGGCCCTGCTGGCGGCGACCATCGCCACGTGTGGGAGCCTCTACTTTAGCCAAGTGCTCGGCTGGCCGCCCTGCGAACTGTGCTGGATCCAGCGCATCTTGATGTACCCCTTGGTCGTCATCCTGCTGGTGGGCATCCTGCGCGACGACCGAGGCGTCCATCTGTACGTGCTGCCTTTTTCGCTGCTCGGCATGGGCTATTCGCTGTATCACTACCTTGAGGTGCTCCAAGTTATCCCGCCATCGCCATGCCAGAACGGGGTGCCGTGCAGCTTCGACTACCTGTCGCCGTTTTTGACGGGGCCACTGTCGTTCATCAAAATTCCGTTTCTCGCCCTAGTCGCGTTCGCGATTATCAGCGTGATGCTGGGCAATCACGCCTTGGCTGAACTACCCGCAACCTCACCCGGCGCACAGCGCACCGCACGCATCGCCGCGCTGAGCATCGTCGGGGTGACGATGGTGGTCTTCTTTGGGCTGGCGCTGGCGATGCGTGCGTAGATGTGCGCTCACGTCCCCGCCACAAGCTCTGCCGCACCATCGTTGTCTACGTCGCACAGACCGATGGTGGCCCAACGACCTGTGGGCGAGCGCCACTCAAGCTGGAAGCCCCAGCCGTGCCAATGCCAGACCGAGACGTGATCGCCCAAGTCGCCCGCCTGCGCGCCCCCTTCCAGCGCCACGAGCTCGCTCCGCCCGTCAGCATCGAGGTCGGCCAGCGCCACATCCTGGACGGGCACCCCGGTCGCCGAGCCGCCCCAGATGATGCGGTAGCGCCCGCCGCGCCAGCCCAGCAGATACGGCTGGGTGTGCAGATGGCCCGCCGCATCGGGCTGCCAGAGCAGCAGCAGCAGTTCGATGCGCCCATCGTCGTTGGGGTCGCCCGCGGTAAGCCGCGTGAAGCGCCACCCAGGGCGCTCATTCGTCCAGACCACGGGCGCGTCGGGGGCCGAACCGGCACGCACCGTCACGACGCCCGCCGCATCGAGGCTGGCCCACACCGGCGTGCCATCGCCTCGCAGATCGGCTGCGATCCGGCTGAGGTGCGGTGGCACGCTTACGCCCGCTGGCACCAGAACGGGCTGCGCGGTAGCGCCATCCCAGCGCCACGCAGTTACCGCGCCGCTTGTTGGCGTTGCCGTAGGTGTGCCGGGTCGAGTTGCGGCGAGTGGCAGGCCCAGCGCGGCGAGCGCCGCTTGCGCTGCTTCACTCATTATGTCGAGTTGATAGGGACGGCCAGCGGCAGTGGCGACCGGGGCGACGGCCACCAGCGCCACTCCGTCGTGGTCGAGCAGCACGCGCAAGGCGGCACCGCTGCTCTGTGCGGGGTCAGCAGGGCCGTCGAAGAGGAAGTTGCCAAGCGAGTAGGCGACGAACCCACGGCGCGCGCCAGCCGCGATCCATTCAGCGGGCTGAAGGACGTGCGGGTGTGCGCCGAGTACCACGTCGGCGCCAGCGGCCACGAGGCGTGCGGCCCAAGCCCGTTGGCGTGCCGAGGGCTGGCTGGCGTACTCGACACCCCAGTGAACGAGCACGACCACGGCGTCGGCCTCGCCCCGTGCGGTCGCCACCGCCTTGAGCGCCCGTGCGCTCAGCCACGCCCGCCCAAACGCGCAGCGTTCGCCCGCCGACGGGCAACCGGCGAAATCAGGGTTGGGCCACGTCAGGTCGTCGGCGGGGGCCAGGGTGGCAGGCCCATCCGCCGGGTCAAGCACATCGTTGAAGGCCAGCACCGCGAGGCGGAGGCCGCTCGTCTTGACCCAGACCGGGGTTGAGGTGGCAGCCTCATCTACGCCGCCGCCGATGGGCTGCACCCCAGCGGAGCGCAGCGTTGCCAAGGTGTCGCCGAGGCCAGCAGGCCCGCCGTCAAGGCCGTGGTTATTCGCCAGACTCAGCAGGTCGAAGCCCGCCGCAGGCAGCGCGGCGGCGAGCGCTGGTGGGGCGACGAGCCGGTACGGGCCTGGACGCCGTTCTTCGCGCCGTTCGGTCAGGGGACTCTCAAGGTTGCCGACGGTCACGTCGCCCCCGAGCAACGGTTGAACCTTGGCGAGCAGCGTAGCGGGGCCAGCGCGATCAGCCAGCGCGGCCACATGGCGGGCCAGCATCACATCGCCCACCGCACGCAGATCCACGCTGGTCCCCCCGCTCCAGCCGGGGCGAGTATAGAGCGTGTGCCAGCCCGCCTGCGCCGTGGGGGTGGCATGGACGCCAGCAGTAAGCATCAGCCCAACCGTAAGAAGGGCCATGCAGAGACAGAGCAAGGCGGCTCTACCCATAGTCTTCAGCGCACGCAAAGCACTTCCGCACGATTGGCACCTAGACCGCCCGTCGCACACTTGTCAGCGTCAGATAGCCGAGCAGCATCATACACGCGATCATCCCGCTGACGCCCACGATGCGCGGGTATGCCTCCGGATCGCGGAAGACCGACAGCACATCAAACGCCAGCGCACGCGGGTGCAGCAGCGCGTCCCACGAATTCCAGCGCAGAAAGCGGCCCACATAGACGCCCACACCGCTCACGGCGGCGGCGCCAAGGATGACGGCCCAGCCCGCTGCCGCGCCCAGCAGCGCCCGTGCCGCCCGCTGCACCACGTAGAGCGAGGCCACCCCCAGCAAACAGCCCGCCCACGCGAAGGCCAGCATCGTCCCTGAGTCGTACCACCAGACGAAGCGCATCCCCGGCAAGTGGACGAGGTCGGTGATCAGGTAGGGCGCGTTGGGCAGGAAGAGCAGCCAAAGCACGAAGACGGGTGCCGCCAGCAAGCTGCCGAGCAGCCCACGCCGCGCATACCAGGCCACCCACAACGAGGCCAGATAGGGCAGCCAGGCCAGAAAGAGGTTCCAGATGAGAAAACGGTACCCCCCCGGCCCCAGAATATCGCGCCCGACCAGCAGCCCCGCCGCCAGGGCGCTCGCCGCCAGACAGGGGTAGAGCAGCCGCTCGGCGGCAAAGTGGTGTAAGCGAGTAATCATCTGCGCCTCCATGATTGTAAAGCGGTACGCCGCTTAGACGGCCCCTGCATGTTACACGTTGCACGCCGTAGCGGCCAGTTCACGCGCACAGAGGCGCAGCGCGGCCAGCCGTGCATCGAGCGGGTCAGCGCCCTCGCGCTCTACCAGACGCCGCGTAAACTGGTCGGCGACCTCGCCCTCGATGCGGGCCACCTCGCCGCTGAGCGCCGTGAGCGGCGCGGTGTTGCCGTAGAGCCGGGCCACAATCGCCGCGCTGTAGGCCGTGTCCATAATCCCCCGCAGCTCGCGCAGAAAGGTGAGCATCCACACCGCCGCGCTGCTGTGGGGCGGCAGGGTCGCGTACAGTGCCAGGAGGCGCGTCTGGACGGCTGCCAGTTCAACCAGGGCGGGCGTGCGCGCAAGCGCCATATCGGGGAAGCGCTCGGGCGGATAGCCAACCTCAAGGCCGAGGGGTGCCGCCTGCGTCTCGCCCATCCGCAGCAGCAGCAGCACCGCGCCCACCGCCACCAGCACCACCACCCCGAGCCCGGCCAGCTTAATCAGCGAGTCTACAAGCGTCATAGGATTCCCCAGGCGAGTGCAACGTCAGCCTGCCAGCCCCCCGCCCGGTGGCGGAAGCCACGGGCTATGGGGTGCGAAGGCCGCCTGCGCGGCCCCGCTGCGCCTGCGAAGGCAGGCTTCGTCACCAAGAGCCGGGGGCTTCAGCCCCCCCAGCGGGCGATGTATTCGACCTGAGACCTGAAACCCGACACCTGAAACCTGGTCTTACCGAATCAGCGCACCGATCAGGTCGAGGATGCCGCCGTAGAAGTTGCCCTCAAGGGCGCGAAAGAGGATAAAGGGCTGCCCAGGGTCGCCGAAAAAGGGCCGCAGCGTCCACCCCAACTGTGTGCCAACAAAAGCGTAGAGCAGCAGCCAGGCGTAGAGGAGTGCGCCATTGACTCGAACGCCGCCCTCGGTCTGCTTATTCAGAAAGCGCGTGCCCTCGACCAAAAAGCTCAGGCCCACGCCGCCCGTCAGGGCCAAGATGGCCGTATTCAGCAGCACAAAGAACGGGTAGCTCTGGGCCGTGATCAGGAAGAAAAGCGTAATCGGCGCAAAGGCGAGGCTCAGGGCCGAGGTGACCGTAATCGTCGCCAGCAGCAGGGCAAGCACTTGGCGCGCCGAGAGCCGCCCGCCCCAGACGAGGTTGAAGAGGTAGAGTGTCGGCAGACAGATCGCCAGAGTCAGCAGAAAGAGTACCGGCAGCTTGAGGGCCGAGGCGAGCGCCTGCGGCAAGCTGTGGGCGATGCCGACCACGCCCCCGTAGATCGCCATACTGACTGATGAGCTGACGAGCATCCGTCGGCACAGGGTGCCCAAATGCTCCTCGGCGGCGATCTGGCGCCAGACACTCTCGGGGTCGCGCAAGAAGCGCTCGATCACAAGCGGCGTGGGCGCACCCTCGCCAGTTCGGCTGATGGTCGCGGTAGTAGTCATTGGCGGGCCTCCTTGCTGTACGTGCATTCGGTTGGCCCAATCATCGCCCATCCACGCCCCGCGCCGCCACCATCTAAGACCGCTGCGGCAGGCACTTGCGCCGTCGATCCCGCGCACTCAGGTGCTTGACGGTGGCTCTATGCTGAAGACAGGGTTTCAGGGGCTAGGTTTCAGGTTTCAGGCCGAACGCATCAGTAAGCCCTGTGTGTGTCCAAACTGTCAAGCTAGTACACGTCGGCAGAAATGCGCGGCAGGTTTTCTACCACGAAGCCCACGAAGGTCACGAAGGCCGAACCGCGTGCTGCTGCGCTCCGTGCCTGACGAGAAACACCGCGTAACCCGACAGGAACTTTCGGGAAGCTGTACTAGATTGAACGATGCTAACAATATGAAGCAGCCATGGCAACGCTACGCGCCACTCACGCTTTTGCTCGCCCTTATCCTCTTCCCCTTCGGCTGGCTCACGGTGCTTTCGCCCCAGGCCGACGCCATCGGCAACATCTTCTTCCCGGATGAGACGGCCCACGCCATCGGACACAGCCTGATCTTCAGCGCGCTTGGCGTCGCGCTCTTGGTTGGCTTCCCCGCGCTACGGCGACGCCCGGTGCGCTATCTGGCCCTTGTTTTGGCGGTGGCGGTTGGCCAAGAACTCTTTCAGCTCGCCTATAAGGGGCGCGGCGTCGTGCTGAACGACCTCACCGACATCGCCACCGACATGGTAGCCGCCGGGTTGGTCTTGGCCCTATGGTACAGTTGGAGAATAGCCGATAGCCGATAGCCGATAGCTGATAGCCGATAGCCGATAGCCGATAGCCGATAGCCGATAGCCGATAGCCGATAGCTGATAGCCGATAGCCGATAGCCGATAGCCGAGAGCTGATAGCCGATGGCTGATGGCTGATAGCCGAGAGCTGAGAGCCGAGAGCTGATAGCCGATAGCCGAGAGCCGAGAGCCGAGAGCCGAGAGCCGAGAGCCGAGAGCCGAGAGCTGATAGCCGATAGCCGATAGCCGAGAGCCGAGA
>CAIWXH010000722.1 GCA_903916565.1 uncultured Oscillochloris sp.
CGAGGAAGCCGAGTCGATCCTCTACGTGCCGATGCTCTCGCCTGAGCGCGTGGTGGGCGTGCTGCAAGTCCAGAGCTTTGTCACCGGAACCTTCAGCATGGCCCACGCCACCATGCTTGGCCTAGCGGCGAACGTCGCCGCCGTCGCCATCGAGAACGCCCGTCTCGTCGCCGATCTCCAGCGCTCGAATCAGGAACTGCGCGAAGCCTATGACAGCACCCTAGAGGGCTGGTCGCGGGCGCTCGACCTGCGCGACCACGAGACGCAAGGTCACTCGGAGCGCGTCACCGCACTGACGGTGCGCCTCGCCCGCGCTGCGGGGATTGGCGAGCAAGAGCTGACCTATATACGCTGGGGCGCGCTGCTCCACGACATTGGCAAGATGGGCATCCCCGACGCCGTGCTGCTCAAGCCGGGGACACTCACCGAGGAAGAGGGGCAGGTGATGCGGATGCATCCAGTCTACGCCCAAGATTTGCTGGCGCCGATTGTCTTTCTGCGTCCGGCGCTCGCCATTCCCTACTGTCACCACGAGCGCTGGGATGGCGCGGGCTATCCGCGTGGCCTGCGCGGCGACGAGATCCCGCTGGAGGCGCGAATGTTCGCTGTGATCGACATCTGGGACGCCCTGCGCTCGGATCGCCCCTATCGTCCGGCCTGGTCGGTCGAGCGGGTACGTGAGTATATCCACTCGCTCACCGGTACGCATCTTGACCCCGAGGTGGTGGCGCTCTTTTTTCGCGTGCTTGACGGCGACAGCACCGACCCAACGCCGCTTGTTCAAGGAGCTAACGGTGAAAATCCCCAACCAGCTACGGCTGAGCCTTGAGCGCGAGCTGCGTAGACACGACGGCGCCGCCCTCGCTCGGGCAGCGGCGAGTCTTTCGGCGCACTATCGTGGCGGCAACCACGCAGCGACGGACGCACGCCAGCCAATTATGGCCCTGGCCTATGCCGCCACGCGCATGCCCGCCACGTTTGCCGCCACCAGCGCTGCCTTAGCGGCGCTGGCGACCGGGCTACCAGACTTTACGCCGCGCACACTGCTTGATGTTGGCGCGGGCACCGGAACAGCGCTCTGGTCTGCGGTCAGCCGCTGGCCCAAGCTTGAGGCCGCCGACTTGATCGAGCGCGACCCGCTGATGCTGGCGCTTGGCGAGCGCCTCGCTGCGCCCATTGGCAACGCCGTGACAAACATTCGCTGGCTGCACGCCGACCTGCTCGGCCCGTGGCAGGCGGTGCCGCACGAGCTTGTGACGGCAACCTACGTGCTTGGCGAGCTACATGCCGCCGCGCAGACGGCCCTGGTGGCGCGACTCTGGGCGCTGACGGCTGGCGCGCTGCTGTTGGTCGCGCCGGGCACGCCGCAGGGCTGGGCAAGCATTCGCAGCGCCCGCGCGCAACTCTGCGCGGCGGGGGCGCAGCTTGTCGCGCCGTGCCCCCACGCGGCGCACTGCCCGCTGCCCGCCGATCCCACCGCCGACTGGTGTCACTTCGCCCAGCGCCTTGCCCGCACGAAAGCGCACCGCAGCGCGAAGGGGGCCGACTTAGGCTACGAGGACGAGAAATACGCCTATCTCGCCGTGGCGCGTCAAGCGGGCCAGCGCGTCGGCGCCCGCGTGCTGCGTCACCCCGTCACGCGCCCTGGCCGCATCGAGCTGACGCTCTGCACGCACGATGGTCTGCGGCGCAGCATCGTCACGCGCGCCGAGCGTGCGGCGTGGCGTCAAGCCCGCGACCTCGCATGGGGCGATGGGGTCGCGCCAGAGGCGCTGTTGGGGGCATAGGGCGCGGGTGCGCGGAACGTTCGTACGGGTGGGCCATTGATTCTGTAACCCAAAGGGAACCCAAACCGCCACTGGTACGGTTTGGGTTCCCTTTGGGTTTGGTGCCTTTTCGCTGCGTTCTAGCGCATCATGTCGCGCCCTACCCCAAGGCGGCAAGCGCCTGCGCGGCGCTCACGTCAGCCTTCACCTTACGCGCCACCTCGACCAGCGTACCCGCTGCGTCAAGCACAAAGTGGCTGCGCTCGATGCCCATGTACTGCTTCCCGTACATGCTTTTCTCGACCCAGACCCCGTAAGCTTCGGCGACCGTATGCTGCTCGTCGGCCAGCAGGATGAAAGGCAGGTTGAACTTGGTCTTGAACTTCTGGTGCGACGTCACGCCATCGGGGCTGATGCCCAGCACCACGGCGTTCTTCGCCTCGATCACCGGGTAGCTGTCGCGAAACGCACACGACTGGGTTGTACACCCCGGCGTATCGTCCTTCGGGTAGAAATAGAGGATCACCGGCTTGCCGCGCAAGCTCGACAGCTTCACCAGCTCGCCCGAGTCGCTGGGTAGCTCGAAATCGGGGGCTAGGTCGCCCACATTCACCGTATGCTCAGCCATAAGATACTCCTTGACGCAGCCTGGTTCCGGCTGCCTCTTGATTCTACCTGGATTCAGACCGCGTGAATAGTTCGTAGAGCAATCCTACACAGGTTATTGAATCCGGGGGGCTGAAGCCCCCGGCTCTTGATCGGCGAAGCCTGCCTTCGCAGGCTGATGCAGGCCGCGCAGGCGGCCTTCGCACCGCGCAGCCCGTGGCTTCAACCACCGGGCAGGGGGGGCTGTAGCACGACGTCGCATCAGCCCTAACCAACCTTGGCAAAAGGCACGCTATACTATAGTTAGTCCGATCCTTCCACATGGGGCCTGCCGCGTACGGCCTGCCCTTCTAGCCTAGACATAAGGTTATGCGACGAGAGATTATCATCATTGGCGGCGGGCTCGGTGGCCTTGCCGCCGGCATCCGGCTGGTCGCCAAAGGCCACCACGTCACCATCCTTGAGAAGCGCGATAAGCCCGGCGGCAAAGCGTA
Source organism: uncultured Oscillochloris sp. (assembly GCA_903916565.1). Lineage (GTDB taxonomy): Bacteria > Chloroflexota > Chloroflexia > Chloroflexales > Chloroflexaceae > CAIWXH01. The sequence goes on from CAIWXH010000722.1 coordinate 2,867, forward strand.
CACCTACAAGACCCAGGGCTTCACCTTCGACAGCGGCCCCAGCATCGTCACCGCGCCCTTTATGTTCGATGACCTCTGGCGCGAGGCGGGCCGTCGCCGCGAGGATTATTTCACCCTAGAGGAGTGTTCGCCCTACTACCGCATCTTCGACCATAAGGGGAGCTACTTCGAGTACAGCTCGAACGAGCAGGCGCTGATCCGGCAGATTCGTGAGCGTAGCCCCCGCGATGTTGAGGGCTACAAGCGCTTTATGGCCTCGACCAAGCCGATCTTCGAGCTGGGCTTTGTCAAACTGGCCGAGCAGCCCTTTCTGCACTTCACCGATATGCTCAAGGTCACGCCCGACTTGCTGCGGCTGAAGTCGTTCATCAGCACGTACCGCTACGTGTCGGGGTTTATTAAGGACGATTTTCTGCGGCGCTGCTTTTCGTTTCACCCGCTGTTCATTGGCGGCAACCCCTTCGACGCCTCGTCGGTCTATGCGATGGTTGACTACCTTGAGCGCGAGTGGGGCGTGCATCACGCGGTCGGCGGGATCGGCGCGATCATCTCCGCAATGGCGAAGCTCTTTACCGAGCTTGGCGGCACGCTTGAGCTGAACGCCGAGACGGCGGAAATCTTGGTCGAGGGGCGCAAGGTGGTGGGCGTACGCATGGCCGACGGTCAGACTCGTCGCGCCGACATTGTTGTCTCGAACGCCGACTCGGCCTACACCTACCAGAAGCTGATCGCCCCGCATCACCGCAAGGTCTACACCGACGCCAACCTGCGCGGCAAGAAGTACAGTATGTCGCTGGTGGTGCTGTATCTGGGCCTTGACAAGCGCTACGACGACGGCGACATTGTGCAGCACAACGTCATCCTCGGGAAGCGCTACAAGGGTCTGCTCAACGACATCTTTAACCGGCACCACCTCGCCCGCGACTTCTCGCTCTACCTGCACCGGCCTTCGCATGTAGACCCGAGCTTGGCGCCCAAGGGTGGCGAGGCGCTGTATGTACTCGCGCCCGTGCCGAATGCCAGCTCGCGCACCGACTGGTCGCAGGCCGCCAAGCCCTACCGCGACGCGCTTGTGACCTTCCTTGAGCAGAACTACATGCCGGGGCTGAGCAAGCACATCGTGGTCGAACACATGGTTGACCCGCGCTACTACGAACACACGCTGAACAACTACCGGGGCGCCGCCTTCAACTTGCAGCCCCTGCTGACCCAGTCGGCCTGGTTCCGCCCCCACAATCGCTCCGAAGAGTTCGCCAATCTCTACCTCGTCGGCGGCGGCACGCACCCCGGCGCGGGGCTACCCGGCGTCCTCGCCAGCGCAATCATCGCCGCGAAGCTGATTGGGCCTGCATAGGCGTATTTGGTTTGCGTCAGTGCCCCACACGAAAGACCTGTCGGTGCGTACACCGGACAGGTCTTTCGTGTGGGGCGACGGCGCTATAGCAATCCCATCCGGGTTGTGCAGCCGGGGGAGTGAAGTCCCCGGCTCTGTGGCGACGAAGCCGGCCTTCGCCGGCTGCTCCAGGCCGCGCAGGCGGCCTTCGTACCCCGTAGCCCGTGGCTTCAGCCACCGGGCGGGCGTCTCGGATGGGAATGATGCGTCACAACTGAGAGAGGATTTCTATATGCGCTACGCCGCCAAAAAGTTCCGCAGGAGGCGCTTGCCATCTTCGGTCATAATCGACTCGGGGTGGAACTGCACGCCCTGGATCGGATAGTGGCGGTGGCGCAGGCCCATAATGATGCCATCGTCAGTCCAGGCCGTCACCGCAAGCTCATCGGGCAGATCGTCGCGGCGCACCATCAGCGAATGGTAGCGCGTTGCCTGGAAGGGCGTGGGCAAGCCGGTAAAAACGCCCTGGCCCTCGTGGTAGATCGCCGAGAGTTTGCCGTGCATCACCTGAGGGGCGCGCACCACGCTGCCCCCGAAGGCGGCCCCAAACGCCTGGTGGCCCAAACAGACCCCAAGGGTCGGCACATGCGGGCCAAGCTCTTGGATAATCCCGATGCTCACCCCAGCCTCGGCGGGCGTGCAAGGGCCGGGGCTGATCACGATGCGCTCGGGGCGCAGCGCTGCCGCCTCGGCCACGGTGAGCTTGTCGTTCCGCCGCACCGTCACCGTAGCGCCCAGCTCGCTGAGGTACTGGTAGAGGTTGTAGGTGAACGAGTCGTAGTTGTCAATTAGCAGGACGCGCATCGGGCCGCTCCTTCAGTCAGCGCTTCGTTGGCCGCAGTATAGCCGGGGGTTGGGAGCGGCGCAACTAGTGCAGCTTTCTGGAAGTCCGCTTCGGGTTGAGACAAGGCGACAAGGCGACAAGGCGACCGGGAGATGGCGGCATGCAACGATAGCGACTCCTTGCGGCGTTGCGGCGTTGCGGCGTTGCGCGAGATCACTCCGGCTTTGCGTGGAACCGGCACAAACGGTCACACTCGTTTGACCCATGCCTAACGCGCTCATCTGCCTATCAGCGCCGAGTCATCATTCAGTCATGCGCGTCAGCGGAGACTACGAGCCTGTATCGTTCTATTGATCAATAAGACACGGTTCGCAGATGCTTTCCTGTTTCGGCGCACGCAGGGTTTTCTCTTGCGCTTGGCCTGAAACCTGAAACCCGGCACCTGAAACCTTGGCTAAGATTTACAGCAACCGTCTGCGCCCACGGAGGTTTCCCGTGATCAGCTTCTTCCGCCGTCTGCTTCACCCACTCACCGTCCTCGTCCTCTTGCTGGGCATGGCGCCCAGTCGGGTCGAGGCCACCGCCAGCCCTGACCCCCAGACCGGCAAACCCGAACAGGCGATCCTCGTCACCGCAGCCGCCACGCCCGGCGCCGAAGCGGGTATCCTGGCCGCCGTTGACGCTGGCTACCTCTCGCCCATCAGCGCGGCACGGCCCTTCACCCATGTGCTGCTGCGCTGGGAAGCCAGCGTGCCCGTCAGCGCCACCCTGACCGTTGAAGTGCGGGCCAGCCTCGACGGCAACGTCTGGACGGACTGGGGGACAGTAGCCGAGAACCCCGATCTTTGGGTGCCCGCCGACGGCGCTGAGGTTTTCTGGAGCCAAGCGATCTACGCGGGCGAGGGCATGCGCTTCTGGCAGGTGCGCGCCCAGTTCGCCGCCGCGCCCGCTGGTCAGTTGCCCGAATTGCGCCGCGTCGAGGTGAACACGGTGGACGCCCGCTTCGGCCCAGCCACGCCTGCGGCTGACGTGACGATTGCCGGGGGCCAACTGGCGACCGTCAGTAAGCCCGCAGTCGTCAGCCGCGCCGCATGGGGCAGCCTCGACGGCCAAGGGAGCCGGGTCAAGCCGGTCTACTACCCAGTGAATCACTTGGTCGTCCACCACACCGCCGACTCGAACAGCCTGACCGCCAAAGAGACGAGCTGGGCCGACCGCGTGCGCGCCGAGTGGTCGTTCCACACCTTCACGCGGGGCTGGGGCGACGTGGGCTACAACTACCTTATTGATCCCAATGGCGTGATTTACGAGGGCCGGGCCGGTGGCGATGACGCCGTGGCCTTCCACGACACCGCCAACTACGGCTCTATGGGCGTGGTGCTGATCGGCACCTACGCCACCGTCGCCCCACCGGCTGCCGAGGTCAACAGTCTGGTTACGCTCCTGGCCTGGAAGGCCGGACAGAAGGGCATTGACCCGCTGGGCCGTGCGTTTTACTACGGCTGCGCGCATAGCACCTTCTGCACCGCCAACGCAGGCGGCATTGTGGAAAATATTGCAGGCCACCGCCAAGTCACACCCGGCCACACCACTTGCCCCGGCAACACGCTGCAAAATCTGCTGCCCAGCGTGCGCCAGCAAGTGCAGAGTCGACTCAGCGGCAGCAGCACGCCCGTTGATAACGGCGACCTGCTGATTGACGAGCTAGAGTCCAGCTTCGAGCGCAGTACCGCCACTTGGTACGAGTCGGCCTGCGGCTACGGCGGGAACACCTACTACACCTTCGGCACCGACAATCCCGCCGAGAGCACGAACCGTGGCGTCTGGACGCCCACGATCACGACGACCGGGCGCTACAAAATCTTCGCCCACATCCCCCAAGGCTGCGGCCTCGTTCAAGCAACGAGCCACGCGCTCTACAAAATCCACGCCGCTGATAAGCTCTACGAGGTGCCCCTGAGCCAAAACACCGGCGACGAGTGGATCTCGCTGGGCACCTATCAGTTCACCAGCGGGATCACCGGCTCGGTCGAACTGAGCGACCTGACAGGCGATCCGCTGGTCAACCAGCGGGTGGTCTACTTCGACAGCGTGCGTTGGGTGAAGGAAGATCCGACGGCGGCGCGCCTCGATCTGCTGAACGTACGCTACGACCGGCAGCAAGTGCCTGCGGGCCAGCTCTTGAAGGTGACCTTCACCGTGAAGAATACCGGCAGCGTCGCCATCGAGGGCCAAGCGCCCGAGGCGGCGCGGCTGCCTGACCTGGGGGCCACCTTCGACATCACCGACAGCTATGTCTACGACGAGGGCGAGTGCTTCCTTGGCGCGACCGGCCAGAGTTACCCGGCCTACGCCAAAGAGGTCGGGCACTTCCGCGTGTTGCTTGGCCCTGCGGAAGTGGCCCGCCAGCCGACGTGTGCGGGCGGAACGGGCGGCTACCCCTGGCGCTGGGGGCTGAACGGGGCGCTTAATGCTGGCGAGACTCGTGACGTGGTGGGCTATGTGCTGCTGCGAACCCCCGGCCCAGTGACGTTGCAGGCTGGCGCGATTAACGAGTATGTCAACTACATGACGCTTGGCGCGAACAGCACGACCGTCACGGTGACGAACGAACCACAGCCACCAGCGCCCGTGGCCTACGACGAAGCGCTCCAGCCCCTGGCCCACGTCTATCGGCTGGGCGACGTGCCTGACAATCTGCTGGCCCGCACGAACGATCCCACCGCCATCGCACGCGGCGCCTACGTCGGCAGCTTCGCCTGGTCGGGCAAAGCGCTTGATTGGGGCGAGGGCGGGCCGCTACCGACGGTACCCGAGCTGACCGACCGCTTTGTGGTCGAGCAGACCCGCAGCTTCACGGTGCCGCTCACCGGGACGTACACGTTCCAGCTTACCAGCGATGATGGGGCTTGGCTGTGGGTGAACGGCAAGCTCGTGGTGAGCAATCCCGGCCTGCACGACGCCTCGGTGCCGGTCACGGGAACCGTGATGCTGGCGGCTGGACGCCATGTGCTCGCCTTCAAGCTGTTTGAGCGCAGCGGGTGGGCCGGGGCGAGCTACAGTGTGCGCGGCCCTGACCAGGATGTTTTCGGCCCCGTGACTGACGGGCTGGTCGTCGGTACGGGCCAGCAACGCGGTGCCGTCTTTGCGCGACTTGATGGATTGGCGCTGGCTGCCGACGACATGGGCGGCGGCGGGGTCGCCTTCCTGAAAGTGTCGGTGAACGGCGGGGTTTGGCAGACCTATCCCGGCCCCGTGGCGTTCCTGAGCGGGCTGGCGAGTGGGGTCAGCACCGTGCGCTACCTCGCGGTAGACGCCGCAGGCAACGAATCGGCGGAGCGCACAATCCAGGTCACGGTTGATCCGCGCATGAATAAGCTCTATCTGCCGGTGCTGATGCGGTAGAGGAAGCGCGACCGCTACGCCGCTTGCTCTAGTACACGTCGGCGGAAATGCGCGGCAGGTTTTGTACCACGAAGTTCACGAAGATCACGAAGGCCGAACCGCGTGCTGCTGCGCTCCGTGCCTAACGAGAATCACCGCGCAACCCAACAGGAACTTCCAGAAAGCTGTACTAGTAGCCGTGCTGCTGCGCGACCCAGCGGCGCATCAGCTCGACGGTAAAGCGGTAGCGCGGCCCGTCGGCGACAACCACGTCGTGGCGCTGAAGGGTTGCCAGCGCCTCCGGCATGTCGCTGGGCGGCTGCCCCAGCGCCGCGCCAAGCTCTTCTAGCGTCAGGCCCGCCGGGTGGGGGGCCAGGGCGACCAGCACCGCAAGCTGCGGCGACCAAGCGGGGGCGCTGTGCTCGGCCTGCCACCACACGCCGCTGAAATAGGGGTTGCCGTCGCGGTTAAACTCCGGCGCAGCGATCACCTGCTCCACATCGGCCAGGTGGAAACGGCGCTCCTGCTCGCGCCCCTGCTCGTAGGTTCGCTGGTTGAAGCGGGTCACCAGCGTGTGCCCGATGAGCTGCACCAGAAAGGGCTGCCCATTCGTCAGCGCGACGATGCGGTCGATAGCGGCTTCGTCATAGTCAAGCGCGAAGTCGGGCGACGGCTCGGTGATCAGCAGCCGCGCCGCGCCCGGCGTCAGAAAGCTCACTGGAATCCCGGTCACACTGCCGAAGAGCGGGTTCCAGTAGTCGTGCCGCC
>CAIWXH010000723.1 GCA_903916565.1 uncultured Oscillochloris sp.
CCGCCGCCGACGGCGAGCCCGACCACCAGAGTGATCATAATCTGAATCAGCAAGGTCGTGATCACCAGCCAGCTCGACGCGCCGATGGCTTCGAGCATGCCAATCTGCGCGATTTTCTGAAGCGTCTGGATTTGGAAGAAGCTGCCGACGATCAGCACGACAATCAGCAGCACAAAGCCCTGTTGCATGCCAATGGTCGCTTGCATATCCTTGTACCCTTGCGTTGCCGTGTACGCCGTCACCGGGTCGGTGACCTCGATCCATGCCACCATTTGCATAATCCGCGCCGCGACCGCTTCCCTGGGCGCTGAACCGTCAAGATCCACCGCCGCAATGTTGAAAATCAGATCTTCGCCCAGCGTGCCGGGGTTCTCCTGCGGCCTAATCCGATCCCACCGTTCGAGCGAGACGAAGATGCTGGGGATGTAGTTGATCTTATTGCCTGCGGCAACGCCCACGACGCGCAGATCGTAGAGTTTCTCCACGGTACCCTGGACAACTTTTAGGGTCAGGGTGGTGCCAAGCGGCAGGCGGAGTTGGTCGCGCACGTGGCGGTCAATGACGACCTCGGCGGTGCGACTATCGAGCAGCGGGTTGCCGGTGAGGATGACGGGCGCGCCGGGTGCCTGTGGCTCGACGCCGATTAGCGAGACATCGAGCGCCACGGGGGCACCGTCGGCGGCGATAAGCGAGGCCGTGCTGACGCCAATCGGACCAACTGCCGCCACGCCGGGGACGCGCCGGATGTCGTTGAGCTTCGAGCGCCCGATGCGGCTCGCGGGCAACTGGTAGTCCACATCTTTCTGAAAGACGATCAGCGGTGCGCCGACGCGCTCAAAATACTCGCTGGCACCTTGGGCCAGGCCATCGCCAAGGGCAGAGGTGAAGAGGACGAGCAGGGTGATCAGGGCGACAATTGAGAAAACTGTCACAAAGCGGCGCTTGTTGCGGATCATCTCCTTTGAGGCGAGATAGAGTGCTAACATCGTACATCCTCACGCTGGTTGGCAAATAGTCAGCTTTGATTATTGCGGTGGTGATTATAGCGAGGCGCTCGGGTAGCGTCAAGTTACCCTGGAAATCCCTTGCCGGTTGTTGTGGAGGTGCGGAGGTGCGGAGGTGCGGAGGTGCCATCGCGTTACACCTCCCCACCTCTACAGCGTAACCAGAAACGGACTTCTGCAAGGCTATACTCGGGTTGACAGGGGCGGCTGGCGGGGCTAGAATAAGTACCGATTAGTAAGGATAATCGGAACTTATCACCAAAGAGCTTCCAATGGTTGACATAACTGGCGCTGTACCGCCCGCCCTGACCATCCGCCCCAGCATTGACCCCCGCGCCGCCGCCGCCGCCGACTTCCAGGCCACCGCCGCCACCTTTGACGACTATCGCGGTCGCCTTGACACCGACACCCTGCGCCGCCAAGAGGCCGACCTGGCGCTCTTCGCCTACTTTCTCGGCACGGTGCAGGCCATTCCGCCGGAGGCGGCACCGGGGCTGGGGGCGCGCCTGCCGTGCGAGCCAGCGGCGTGGGCGAACCTCACCCATGGGCTGATCGCCGCCTTTTTGCGCTGGCAACTTGATCAGGGCTACGCGATTGGCTCCATCAATGTGCGCCTTGCCACGGTGCGCCGCTACTGCGGCCTCGCTCACGGCGCTGGCATTCTCAGTGTCGAAACGATTGCGCTCATTCGTACGATTCGCGGCTACAGCGGGCGTCAGGCCCGCTCGATTGACGCCCAGCGCCAACGCACCGCTACCCCAACGCGGGTTGGGGCCAAAAAAGCCGACCCGCATGTGCTGACCGCCGCCCAGGTGCGGCGGCTCAAACAGCAGCCCGACACGCCCCAGGGCCACCGCGATGCGCTGCTCATCTGCCTCCTGGCCGACCTCGGCCTGCGCGTCGGCGAGCTGGCAAGCCTTGAGGTTGGTGCGGTCGATCTGGCCCACGGTACGCTCACCTTCTACCGCGAAAAA
>CAIWXH010000724.1 GCA_903916565.1 uncultured Oscillochloris sp.
ACCAGCCGATAGCCCGCCTGTTCGGCCCACTCCTCGATCAGCTCCTTCAGCCCGGCGTAGAATTGCTCCAGCGATTGCACCTGATCACGATAGATGAGGGTGCGCTCACGCTGGAAGAGGTCGAGCAGCGTGTCGGCGTATGCCTGCTCGCCCAGACCCTCCTTCGCCTTTGCCACCGCCTCGCTGATTTTACCCAGCACGGGGATGTAGCTGAACCCGGCGCGGATGATCGTGCCAGCGGCCAGTTTGCCCGCCTTGCCCCATTGAAACTCAATCGCCCCTTGATCCTCGCGGTCCACGCTGCGGTACAAGCTGGCAGCCAGATCATCGAGGCGCTTTTCCAGGCTGGCCTGCTCGGCGCGCAGATCCTGCGGCGGCACCTGTCCAGCGGCACGGCGACCAACGAGCGTGCGCAGCCGATCCTCATTGCGCACCACCCGCACACGGATCTCCTCGACCACGCTGATCAGCAGCGCCCGCCAGAGGGCGTCGCTCTGGACGTAGCGCCAGGCATCAAACCAGATCGGCAGCACCCCCGGCTGCGGTTTCTCGGGGTCGTTCAGGTTGCGGTAGATCATCTTCATCAGGCTGGTTTTACCGCTGCCCCACGGCCCGTAGACGCCGACGGTGAGCGGGGTATCAGCCAACTCCGCGCCGAGGACAATCTCGGTCAGAGCCGTTGCCGAGGGCGCGAAGCCGAGTTCATCCTGGGTGGCGGGCAGGTCGCCGTAACCGGGTTGAGCAGCCATAGAGCCTCCACATATATGGTAGTAGGGGCAAAGCATCGGCCCCGGATGATGCAGGGAGACACCAGATTTACCGGGGCCGATGCTTCGCCCCTTACCCACGAAAAAAAAACGCGATTCCGAACATACAGAAGACAGGATTCAGGACACAGAACCGGGCAGAGGAGAACGACTGGCGACCCGCAACCCCATATCGTAGTAGCGGTAGCGCGCGTAGCAGTAGTCGTAGCGGTACGCCCCGCGCACGAGTTTTTGCGAGTTGTAATACGATCCGCCACGTAGGACATATGTACCTGTCCACTGGAATAAGAGATCCCATAGCTGCTCTCCACCATCAAGTTTTCGCCCTGGATAGTTGCTCTTCCAGCGCGTCGCGCACCATTCCCAGACGTTGCCTGCCATATCATGTGCGTCATAGGGGCCGACCCCGTTGAGATAGCTGCCTACTGGGGTTGGCTTTCCCATGCCAGCCTCCTGACTATTGCAGCGCCCCTCTTCCCACGTATTTCCCCAGGGCCACGTTCGCCCATCCGGCCCGCGTGCGGCCTTCTCCCACTCCGCCTCGCTCGGCAGAAAGAAGGGATGGCTGCTGGTTTCGCTCAACCAGCGGCAGTATGCCTCCGCTTCATAGAAACTGATCCCCGTGACCGGCTGGTTCGCACCATTCCAGTTCGGGTCGTCCCAACTTTCAGGATGGGGCTGAGTGAAGGGCCGACGGCGCAACAGCAAGCCAACCAGCGGGTCGAACAACGGGCCAAGCAGAAGAACAGCCCACGCCTGTAGGTTAGAATAGTCATCCTTCGGCTCCCAGCCGCAGCGCCGCCAGCGCCAGCCCGCCCCGCTCCAGTAGCGCCGGGTGCGGTAGCCACCGGCCTCGCTAAAGCGCCGCCACTGGGCGTTGGTCACGGGTGTCTTGGCAATCCAGTAGTCGGGCTGCGTCACCGTATGCTGTGGTTTTTCATTGTTCCTGGCGTCTTCATCATCGGCCTTACTGCCCATCAGGAAGGGACCAGCGGGCACGTGTACCAGCTCGGGCAGATACCCGTCGCCGTCGTAGCGCGGGTCGGCGCGGGCCAGAGCGAAGCCCGCCGCAATCCGGAGGCGCGGCTCCTGTGCGGCCTTCAGGATCTCCCGCATCAGTTCTTGGCGCTGCGGCGTGAGCGGCGCAGGTGCCGGACGGTTTGGCTCCATCCCGGCCAGGAGCTCAATCGCCCGTATTCGCACCGCGAGATGCGGGGCGGCCTGTGCGGCCCGCTGAAGCGCCGCATCCACCGGCTCCAGGCTCGTTTCGGCCAGGGTGTTCAACGCCTCCAGGGCCGGAGCGACATCATTGGCAGACAACGACCATTGGCACAGGCGCGACAGAGTCTCCGCAAGCGGATCACCGCCCAGCCGACCGGGCTGTTCGGCCAGCACCGCACCCGCCAGCAGGTCGGCGTACTGGTCATGCTGGTCGAGCAGGTAGCGCACCATCGGTGAGGCGTCGGCGCTGGTGGAGCTATAGAGCAGCAGCACCTCGCGCCAGCGCACATCCTTCCACCGCTCGCGCAGCCGATTCCCGCGCAGCCGCTGGGTTTCGGTCGCACTGGCGTCAATCGCCTGCGACGCCATGTATTCCTGAAAGGTCTGGTGGGCAAACTGGAGTTGTGCCTCATCATCGCTGCCCGCCACATTACCCAACTCCTGAAGGACGCCGCCCCGCTGGCCCAGGTTAAGCAGCCAGCGCTTCGCCTCCGAGTGGCAGAAGGCATCGAGCGCCGCGCCGGTACGTCCCGCCGCGATGTTCGGGATCTCGCGCAGCGCGACGGCGATGACCTGCCTGGCGGCGCTCCGGGTGATCAGGGTGTGCGAACGCGCAGCGGGCATATCAAGGCTACGCTCATACATCGCCCAGGCCAACTCGTAGAGCAGGCCCAGCTTTTGGTCAGCTTCCAGATCGGCGCTCTGCGTGGTCGGCTCCAGATCAAACTCACTATCCTTCCATTTCTCCCACTCCTCCACCAGTTGCTCCATTGCCTTCGCATAGAGCGCGTGGCGCTGGCGGGGAAGCTCTCGCGCACTTTTCAGATGGACGGAGGTGATGAGCGAGAGCAGGAAGGGGTTGCGGCCCAGCTTGCGCAGGCCGGGGTTATCGGGGAGTCGGCTGATCAGTCGCTCCGCACGTACCTCGGGGTTCCAGCGCACCCCCACCGGCTCACCAGGGGCGCGGACACCCAGGCCCGCCAGGGCGCGGTAGCGCTGACGGATAAAGGCTGCCGACTGATCGGGGTCAAGCTCGGCCAGCCTCCGGTGAATGAACGTCCGGCCACGCAACTGGCCCTCGTAGCCAACAATCCGTGAGGTGACGACAATTCGGTTGGGGGCTGTGAGCGGGCCAGGTGGCAGATGTTCGACCAGATGGCCGAGCCGCTTGCGGGCGTCGGCATTGCGCAGTTCGTCGAAGGCATCGAGCAGGATGATACAGCCGCCCGCCTCGGCGCGGCGCTG
>CAIWXH010000725.1 GCA_903916565.1 uncultured Oscillochloris sp.
AACCAGTCGTCTCGGTTGTGTGGCTCCGTCGAGACGTAAAACCGGCCTGTGGACTGGCGATACGACCATCCTTGGATGGCACGCTGGGATGAAGCAGGAATTTCCGCGTGATCACCCATGATCACCTAGAAAGTAGCAGCGCGTGCGATGAAGCCGAACACCCAAATTACGCCCCCGCCCGTGACTGGCCCGCAGGCGGCGCAAGCGGCGCCGCTGCCCACGCCCCCGCCCGTGACTGGCCCGCAGGCGGCGCAAGCGGCAGCGCGGCCCGCCACAACTGGCCCACAGGCGGCGAAAGCGGCAGCGCGGCCCGCCACAACTGGCCCACAGGCGGCGCAAGCGGCAGCGCGGCCCGCGCCGCCGCCACCAATGAAGCCGGAGGAGGAGCTTTTACTGACTGCAGGCCCAGCCGTCGTAGGTGCGGTGTTCGGCGTCTTGCTGCTTTTGGTGATCAGTATGTTCGTGCTTGGACAGCCGGGCGGCCTTGGGGCGCTTAACACCGCCGTGTTTGGGCCACAGAGCGCCTGGCACCTCTCGCGGGCCACCGCCTTCGCTGCGTATTTGCTAATTTGGCTGGCGATGGCGTGGGGGCTGCTGCTGACCAACAAGCTGGCTCGCGCTTGGCCCGGTGGCCCCACGGCGGCTGACCTGCACGAGCACGCCAGCCTGCTTGGGCTGGCCTTTGGTGCACTGCACGCCATTGTGCTGCTGGCCGACGGCTACATCGGCTATACGCTGCCGCAGTTGCTCATCCCGTTCGCCGCGTGGGGCTACAAGCCGTTCGAGGTTGGCCTCGGCCAGTTGGGCTTTTACCTCCTGCTGCCAATCACGTTCAGCTTTTATGTGCGTCGCCAGATCGGCACAAAGACGTGGCGTATGATCCATCTGACCACCTACCTCGCCTTTGTGCTGGCCCTGGTTCACGGCCTCACCAGCGGTACCGACAGCGACGCCCCGTGGGCACTCTTCATGTACCTTGTCACCGGGGTGAGCATCGCGGGGCTGACGGCGTACCGGGTGCTGTTCGAGCCTGAGCCTGCACGGGAGGCGCGCAGCCGTGTCTAGGGATGGTACGCTAGGGGTTGAATCAACGCAGCCCGCCCAACCCAGGGGCGGGCTGCGTTGGTGTGTGCCATCTACGAGGCATAGTATCCAAAAGCCTAGCGTTTTATGACGCTTGCTTCCGGTTCGGCAGGGCAATCCTGTCAGGCTGGACTACACAGCCCCTACGCCCTGGCGCGAACGCATCAGGCGCTACGTTTGCCATCTGGTTATAGGCGGCGTTGATGTCGGCATGCACCCGCCGCCCACTGGCGGTACGAAAGAGGCCACGGCGCACGCGCTTGCCCGCATAGGACCGATGCTTGCCCACCGGCTCCGCGTCGAAGAAGCTACATTTCGAGGTGTAGGCTTCGTCGTGGGTGATCACCGTGATGCCGACGAGTTCCGCCTTGTAGGTGAGCATCTGGATCAGACGGGCGAAGGGGATGCTCACGAAGGTCTGGTTGGTGCGCCGCCCCAGATTGACGCCCTGCTTCCCGTCGGGGTTATGGCCGATGATCAGCGTCCC
>CAIWXH010000726.1 GCA_903916565.1 uncultured Oscillochloris sp.
CGCCCACCGCCGAGGTCGCGCAGGCTCCGGTCGGCCCATCCACCGGCAACACGATTGAACTGCCCGCCGAGGCGGTGCAGGCTCCGCCCAAACAGCCCTGGTGGAGTCGTCAGAAGCCGAAGGTCGCTGCGCCACCGACGGACATGCCGCCTTCCGCCGCGCCGCCGCCGGGCACGCCCCAGGTTGCCGCGCCGCCGCCGCCGAGCGCTGTGGCGGCGCGACCTTCGCTTGAGTTGCCCCGCTTCGTGGCTGAGGATAGTGAGGCCGAGGAGCCCTGCCCCTACTGTGGCGCCACCACCCTGATCGGCCACCGCAGTTGCCCCGCCTGTCGCAAGAGCTTGATGATGCGCGGTCAGCCCCGTGCAAAGCGCTCGGTCGCGCTGATGATCCTGGTGGTGATCTATGCGCTGAACAGTTTGGGCACGCTCGTTGGCGGCGTGATGCTGATCATCGCCGTCGTCGGCTTGGCCTCGGCGTTCGCCGAGGCCAGCGGGCGGGACTTCCCGTACCCGCCGGTGGTCGGCCTTGTTCTCGCCGTACTGATTCTTGTCGGCTCCTTTATCGCCATCACACTGGGTCTCTATCGGCGCAAACCTGGAGCCTATATCGCCCATTGCGTCAACGCAGGCTTCAGCGCGCTCAGCATCATCGGTCTGATCGCCCTCAGCACTGCGGCTGGTGCCGCGCTGCTTCGCACCTTCAGCCAGTTGGAACCCCAGCGTGCCGGTGAGGCTGCCGGCGCTGTAGGCTCGCTTGGGATGGCGATTGTCGGCAATGTGATCGTGTTCGCGGGCTTTCTGGCGCTCACCGTGCTGAGCCACCACGACTTTTACGGGCGCAAGGCGCGCATGAGTACGGCGGGCCTGACTAGCACGGGCGACCCGTACAACGCGGGCATCTCGTACCGCAACCGTGGCATGTGGTATATGGCGGCCCACGAGTGGGAGTTGGCGGTGATCGCCGCTCCTGGCGACGTGCGGGTACGCCGTGCGCTCGGGCTGGCCTACGCCCAGATCAAGCGCTACGAGGCGGCCCGCGACGCGCTTGGTGCGGCTTTGGCAATGGCCCCTGGCGATCCTCAGTTGACCGAGGATCTGACCATCGTCGAACGTCTGGCGGCCAAGCGGTAGTGGGTTGCCAGATTGATGGTGCGGGCGGCAGGGCCACATCAAAGTCGCGCTACGTCCCCCCGCCCGGTGGCTGAAGCCACGGGCTATGGCATGCGAAGCCCGCTGAAGCGGGCTGCCGAGCCTGCTTCAGCAGGCTTCGGCGCACGGAGTCGGGCGCTTCAGCGCCCCGGCAGGCGACTTTGACGTAGCCCTAGCAGGCGTGGGCGCAACATCCTGCGCCCTTCAGGTGTGGTACTATGGCGCACATTGCTCCCCGTTTTTACGATAGTGCTACGACAAGGTTTGTGGCTGCTTTATGCTTTGGGCACGCGCAGGATGTACTCATGCGTTCAGCCTGAAACCTAGCACCTGAAACCTTATCTGCACCGAGATCTATGCCAGGCAATAGCTTCGGACACGTCTTTCGCCTCACCACCTGGGGCGAGTCGCACGGGCCGGGTGTGGGCTGCACCGTTGATGGCTGCCCCGCCGGACTGCCGCTTGCGGTCACAGACATCCAGCACGAGCTCGACCGTCGCCGCGTTGGACAGAGCAAAGTTAGCTCGCCGCGCCAAGAGGCAGACCAGGTGCAGATCCTCTCGGGGGTTTTTGAGGGCCGCACCACCGGCGCGCCGATTACTCTGGTTGTCTTCAATACCGATGCCCGCTCTGGCAGCTACGAGGCGATCAAAGATCTCTATCGCCCCGGCCACGCTGACTATACGTGGGACGCCAAGTACGGCTTTCGTGACTGGCGCGGTGGTGGGCGCTCGTCGGCCCGCGAGACGATTGGGCGCGTGGCTGGCGGTGCCGTGGCGAAGTTGCTGCTTGCCCAGGCTGGCGTGTCTATCGTCGCGTACACCTTGCAGTTGGAAGATCTGCGCGCCCGTGTGTTTGATGAGGATGAGATCGAGCGCAACATTATGCGCTGCCCCGACGCCGAAGTGGCCGCGCAGATGATCGAGCGGGTAGACGCGGCCCGCCGCGCCCTCGATTCGCTCGGCGGGATCGTCGAGGTGCGCGCCCGTGGCGTGCCCCCTGGCCTTGGCGAGCCAGTCTTTGATAAGCTCCAGGCGGAGATTGGCAAGGCCATGTTTTCGATCCCGGCGATCAAAGGCGTTGAGATGGGCGAGGGCTTCGCCGTCGCGGGCCTGCGCGGCTCCGTGAATAACGACCCCTTTGTGCGCCGTGCAGACGGCAGCATCGGTACGACCTCAAATCACCACGGCGGCATTCTTGGCGGGATTTCAACTGGCGAGGAGATTGTCGTACGCTTGGCGGCCAAACCCCCGGCGAGCATCGCGCAGCCCCAGCAGACGGTTGACCGCGCGGGCAATGCGGCCACGATTGAGGTTCACGGTCGTCACGATCCCACGGTGCTGCCGCGCCTTGTCCCCATCGCCGAGGCGATGCTCGCCCTGGTGCTGGCCGACCACCTGCTACGCCAACGGCTGGCCCGCGTACAGGTCTGATGGAGACGCCACGGCCTCAGATCTCGCTGCTGCTGGCGGCCCTGGCTGGCCTCTGTTGGGCTGCAGCCCTCGCGCTGCTGCTCTTCGGCGGGCTGGCGGTGGGCGATGCGCTCTTCTCGCTGCAGCGAATCTTCTTCTACGCGCTGGCCTTGGCGGCACCGCTCCTCACCTTCGCGCCCATCGAGCGGGCGATGGGCCTGAGCGGGCTGACGGTTGAGGGCACGCTGGGGGCAATGCTGCTGCTCAACTGTCTGGCCTTCGTCCCGGCCCCGAGCGACTGGCTCTTGGCGCTGCCCGATCTGCCCGTCTACGGTCTGCTGATCATGGCGCTGTTCCTCTGCGGTGCCGCTGTGATGCGGCCCTTCATTCACGCTGCCACGGCGCGACTCTTTCAGGCCCGTGCCCGCGTTTACGATAGCCGTCGGGTGCGCCGCCAGTCGTATGAGTTGGGCCTCCTGCTCGCCACGGTCGCCGCGCTCGCTGGGCTGCGTGTGCTGACCTGGGTCAGCCTGCTGCTGCTCGCTGTGGCGCTCGTCATCGCCGAACTGCTCTTCCTCTCCCAAGTTCGCACCGAGGCGTCGTGAAATGGGGGATGGGGGATGGGGGGACAAGGCGATGGGGGGATGGGGGGACAAGGCGATGGGGGGATGGGGGGATGTACGATCCCCGTGTCCCCGTGTCCCCGTGTCCCCGTGTCCCCGTGTCCCCGTGTCCCCGTGTCCCCGTGTCCCCGTGTCCCCGTGTCCCCGTGTCTCCCCATCCCCCTGTCCCCTTGTCCGTCTTAAAGGAATCACTATGATCCGCATCGCGATCATTGGCATGGGCCTGATTGGCGTCTCGCTCGGGATGGCGCTGCGTTCGGCTGACCCCAAGGATGCGCCCCTGGGCGAGATCGAGGTGATCGGCTGGGACCGCGACCAGCGCGCCGTCAAGGCTGCGCGGGGGCGTTTGGCAATTGACAAGGCGGCGCACACGCTGGCCGAGGCCGTGCGCGACGCGCATCTGGTGGTCGTCGCCACCCCCGTACAGGCCGTGCGCGAGATCTTCGCCCAGTTGGCGACCATGCTGCCCGCCGGGGCCATCGTCACCGATGTGGCGAGTACGAAAGCGGAGGTGGCGCGCTGGTCTGCCGTGCTGCCCCCCGAGGTGGCCTATGTGGGCGGTCACCCGATGGCGGGCAAAGAGCAGGCTGGCGCTGCCGCCGCCGACCCTGATCTGTTCCAAGGCGCGATCTACTGCCTTACGGTGGGGCGCGATGCGCCCCAGACCGCCGTTGATGTGGTCGAGGCGCTGGTGCGAACGGTTGGCGCCAAGCCCTACTACATTGACCCCGAAGAACACGATGCCTACGTGGCCGGCATCTCGCACCTGCCGATGCTGCTCTCGGTTGGTCTGGTTGAGATCACGGGGCGCAGTCCGGCATGGAAGGAGTTGGCCGCGCTGGCTGCCACCGGCTTCCGTGATGTCTCGCGCCTCGCCTCTGGCGATCCCGCGATGCACCGCGATATTCTGCTCACCAACCGAGCGGGCCTCAGCCGTTGGATTGACGAGATGGTCGGTTTCCTGCTTGAGACCCGCGCTCAGATCGAACAGGGCGACACGGCTGCGATTGAAGCGTTGCTCCAGCGGGCCAGACAGCAGCGCAACGGCTGGCTTGAGGCGCGGCCCAACCTGCGCCCTGGTGAGGCGGCGTTCGCGCAGCACACCGAGGTCGAGCGCCCGAACCTGCTCGGCTTCAAGCTGCCGAACCAGCGCAAGTGAGTCTGATTACGCGCCGAGAGCGGCTACGTCAACGTCGCCCGCCGGGGGGCTGAAGCCCCCGGCTAGGTTTTGCGAAGCCCGCCTGCGCGGGCTGAACGAGCCTGCGAAGGCAGGCTTCGCACCAAAAGAGCCGGGGACTTCAGTCCCCCGGCGCTGCGCGGCGGGACGTTGACGTAGCCATGCGCGCTGCCCGCCGCTTCTTGACATGGCACGAAACATCGTGCTACACTTCACGGAATAATCAGATCCCCCCCCTGGAGGCCCGTGTGGACCGAATTGATGTACCCTCCGATGTTGTGATCCGCCGGCTGCCCCTGTACGCCCGCAGTCTGCGCTACCTGCTTGACGAGGGTATTCACTCGGTCTCGTCGCAGGAGCTAGGCGAGCGGATCAATGTGACCGCCGCACAGATTCGCAAGGATCTCTCGTACTTCGGCGAGTTCGGCAAACAGGGCATTGGCTACGATGTCGAGAAGTTGCTCAACCACATTGAACGCATCCTCGGTCTCACCCAACGCTGGCCGGTCGTCTTGATTGGGGTGGGCTACCTGGGTCAGGCGATTGCCCGCTACGACGGCTTCAACAACCAAGGTCTGCACATGGTGGGCCTGTTTGACAGTGACCCGGCCAAGATCGGGCAGCTTGTCGGCGAACTCCCCATCCTCGCCTACGCCCGCCTCCACGATGTTATTCGTGAGCAGCATGTTCGTCTGGCGATTATCGCCGTGCCCGCGACTTACGCCCAGGCGGTCGCCGATATGCTGATCGAGTCCGGGGTGCGCGCGATCCTCAACTACGCCCCTGTGATCCTCCAAACCCCCGATGATGTTTGGGTGCGCTATATTGACCCCGTCGCAGTACTGCACAGCATGACTTACTACCTGGCCCGCGAAGGCGGCGAGATTAGTTAGTGGCTGTCCATTCCGAGGGTGAAGGGTGATCATTCAGGGCGGGCGTTGCCCGCCCTGAACCCTTCCCACATGGCAGCCTGGGAATGCGATGAAACACATCACGACCCTCAGGCACCAGCACTTGCCACTGCTGCTCGCCGTGGTCTACCTGCTGGTGGCGGCACCACTCATCTGGCCGCAGAGTGTCCACCTCGCCCGCTTTGCGCCAAACTTCTCCCGTCCTGTAGCGCAACCACTGCGCGCTGGTGACGCACCACACCAAGCGCTCACGGCGCTTCAGGCGCGCACACCCGCCCAGATTGACGCGACCTTCGACCCGCTGACGGGCGTGTCTACGTTCGTCAGCCCGCGCCGCGCCACGGACCGTCTGCCCTACACGCCCACCGCCGCCGAGATTGGCAAGCCAGAGGCGCTTGCCCGTGGCTTCCTCGACCAGAACCGACCCCTCTTTGGCTTACGCAGCGCCGCCGATGAGTTGCGGCTGCTGCGCTACGAGCCTGACCTTCAGCTCGGTTTCAGCCATCTTAGGCTCGACCAAGTCTACAAGGGCTTGCCGGTCTTTGGGCACCAGTTGGTCGTTCACCTTGACCCGCAGCAGCAGATCGTGGCAGTCAGCGGTCAGTTCCAACCTTCGGTCGAGGTGCCGACCACCCCGACGATTGGCGCCGAGCAGGCCATGGCGACCGCCCTGGCTGACCTTAAACTCCAACAGTTGCTGCCCTTCGAGCTGGCGAAGATCGCGCTTTACCCCAAGCCTGCTGATACGCACCTCGCCATCTACACCGACGCTCGCGGTAGCTCCGCCCTGGTCTGGCAGGTGACAGTCCTCACCGCCGGGCCGTTGGGCCAGTGGACCTACTTTGTCAACGCGGGCCGTCCGGTCGTCGTTCACGCGATCAACGCGGTGATGCCGATCAAGCAGCGGCAGACCTTCACCGCGAAGAACACCACCGAAATCCCTGGTCGCCTGCTGATTGACGAGGGCCAGCGTTCGCGTGACAAGGTGGCGCAGGCCGCCCACGATGGCGCCGGGAAGGTTTACGACTACTACTTCAACACCTTCAAGCGCGACTCGATTGACGGCCAGGGTATGACCATGGTCTCGACGGTCAATTATGGCAGCGACGCTGAGGATGCCGAAAACGCCGCCTGGGTCGGTGAGTACGGCCAGATGATCTACGGCGACGGCGGGCAGATCTTCAAGCCGCTGCCCTACGGCCTCGATGTGATCGGCCACGAGTTCACCCACGGCGTGATTGAGAATACGTCCAACCTCGTCTACGAGACGCAGCCCGGTGCGCTGAACGAGTCGTACGCCGATGTTTTTGGGGCGATGATTGACCGTGCCAACTGGACGCTGGGCGAGGTGGTGATTAAGTCGCCGCCGTACCCGACGCCCTATCTGCGTAGCCTTCAAGATCCTAATGCCAACGGGAATTACGACGCCAAAGACCCGCTGGGCAGCGTCGGTCAGCCCGCCACGATGGATCAGTACGCCAATCTGCCCAACTCGCGCCGGGCCGACAACGGCGGCGTGCATGTCAACAGCGGCATTCCTAACTACGCCCACTATTTACTGGCTAAAGCGCTTGGGCGCGAAAAGACCGAGCAGATCGCCTACCGCGCCCTGACCGAGTACCTCACGCCTGAGGCTAAGTTTATTGATGCGGCCAACGCGAGCGTGCGGGCCGCGCAAGACTTGTTCGGCGATGGTGCTGAGGTCGCCGCCGTGCAACAGGCGTTCGCGCAGGTGGGCATCACGGCAGCCAGCGCAACCCCAAGTGGCCCGGTGGTTGCCACGGGCGATGTGCCCTCGGGTGGCCCGGCCCCGCAGCAACCCCAAGCGCCGATGCCCGCTGGCTGCACCGACATCATCGTCTCGGGTGGCTTCGAGCAGGATACCGGCTGGACTGAGGTGGTGCGCGGCGACACGCGCATTATTGACACCCAGTTGCCGCGCAGCGGGCGCCGCAGCGCCTGGCTCGGCGGCACCGACCAGGAGACGCTCCAGTCGATCTATCAGGATGTGAGCCTTCCGGCCAATGCCACGCGGGTCGAGTTGCGCTATGCGCGTCTGGTTCACCTCGAAACCAGCGGGTTGCTCGGTGCCCTCTCGTCAGATGCGATCTTCAGCACGCTGATCGCCAAAACCAGCGGCGACACGCTGGACACCCTCGATGAGATCAAATCTACGGCGGGCGACGATACGTGGGCCGACGCCAGCTTCGACCTCTCAAGCTACGCTGGCAAGAAGGTGCGCCTCGTCTTTGCTGCCGAAAACCCACGCGGCGATGTGTCGAGCATGTTTGTGGATGATGTGGCCCTGGTGGTCTGCACCACGGGCACCGGCCCTGCCGCGCCAAGC
>CAIWXH010000727.1 GCA_903916565.1 uncultured Oscillochloris sp.
CCTCGCGCACATCATCGGCACCGTAGCATCGAACTTTGGCCTTCTCACCCTTGGAGTAGGCGATCTCCTTCACGAGACGCTTCCGTTTCCTGGACCCGTGGCCCTCCTCGTATTCGGCCATGCGGTAGATCTCGTAGTCGTAGGCCACGGCGGGCCTGCCGGAGAATGGCGCCTCCACGGGCCCGGCGCCGGCAACCGGGTGGATCCATTTCAGACCCGAAAGCGCGAGTCATGTTGTCACCCGATACGGCTCTCGGGGGTGCAAAACCAAAAGCAACCGTGCACCGTGTGGCCGCCAAGCTGATCGTGTCGTGATTCCGCCGTTGTGAACGTGCGTTTTCTTCGCCGTCCGTTTTCTTCCAACCATCGTCTCTGACGCGTCTTCTTCGGGTTTATTTCCGTTTTCTTCAGACTGCGCCTGAGGGCGTGCGCGTGGCCGCTGGGGTCACCTTTCTCGACCCTGTCGAGGAGCGGGCATGGCGCAGCCGGGACAGCGTAAGTGTTTGTGTTGCGGACAATATTTTTGTCCTGACCATCGCAACCGCGAGCGCCAATTCTTTTGCTCCGCTACTGAATGCCGCCGCGCGAGCAAGGCCGCCAGTCAGGCTGCTTGGTTGGCCCAACCACAGAACAGTGAGTACTTTCGCGACCCGATGCACGTCGCTCGCGTGCAGGCTTGGCGCGCCGCGCATCCCGGTTATGGCAGCGGCAGGCCCCGCAAGTCGCCTGCGTTACAAGATGCCTTGATTACGCAAGTACCGGATACGATGGAAGAATGTTTCATTCGTGGTGAGATCCCTGCGGCCCCCAGCCCGACGGCGTTACAAGATCTCTTAAACGCTCCATCGCCAATACTGGCGGGGCTGATCGCGCACCTGTTCGAGGTGACGTTACAAGATGACATTGCCGCCACGACCCGGCGCCTTGTACAACTTGGACACGACGTAATCAACAGGAGCCATGATGAGGACAGTCAAGCAAGTACTGCGGCCCGAGCGGCTGCGCCAGGTGCCAGAGCAGTTCAGTTGGGTTGATCAGGCACTCGTGCAGCGGCACTTCATTGATCGGTGCGACGCACGCGCTGCGGCGCTATATCTGTTTCTCGTCACCGTGTCCGACGCACAAGGCTTGAGCTACTACGGCGAGTCCACGCTCGTGGCGCGGCTGCACCTGAATGCCGAGGAACTCGCCGCGGCGCGCGCCCAACTCATCAAGATCGAACTCATCGCCTTTCAGGCACCGCTGTACCAGGTGCTCGCACTTCCTGGTACCCGGGTTGCGCCGAGCACGACACCGAGCGTGCCATCACAGACTGCAGTGCGCGAGACGGGCCCTGGCTTGGTGAGCATGGCTCAACTGCTCGACCAGACGGAGCGCCGCCGTGCTCGACTATGAGATCTTCTGCCAGATCCGCGACCACCTGGGGCGCCAGCGGCTTACCGTGGCACAGACCGCGCGTGCGCTCGCACTGGATGCGCGCACGGTAGCCAAATGGGCCAGCGTCGAGCAGTTTCACCCGCGAGCGGGCGTGCCGCGCGTGAGCAAGCTCGATGCGTACAAGGGCCAGGTCGTGCGCTGGCTCGATACCCACCCTTACAGCGCACAGCAGATCTTCCAGCGACTGCGCGAGGCAGGCTACGAGGGCGGCATCACCATCGTCAAAGACTACGTGCACCGCATTCGGCCGCGCCACCAAGAGGCGTTCCTCAAGCTCGACTTCGCCGCAGGCGAATGTGCCCAAGTGGACTGGGGTGAGTACGGAAGCATTGCCGTAGGCTCGACGCGTCGACGCTTGAGCTTCTTCCTGATGGTGCTGTGCTACAGCCGGCGCATGTATCTGGAGTTCACTGTCTCGCAGAAGATGGAGTTCTTTCTCGCCTGCCATGAGAATGCGTTTGCTGCGTTTGGCGGGTGCCCGAGCCGGATCATGGTCGACAACCTCAAGTCGGCTGTGTTGCGCCGCCTGGTCGGTGTCGCCCCGGTGTTCAATCCGAAGTACCTGGACTTCTCCCGCCATTGGGGCTTCGAGATCAGCCCCTGCAACGTGCGCGCCGGCAACGAGAAGGGCCGGGTTGAGAATGGCGTCGGCTACGTTAAAAAGAATCTCCTCGCCGGCCTCGAGTTGGCTGACTTCGCTGCAATGCAGCCCGCGGCCACGCTGTGGGTGGACACGGTGGCCAACGTGCGCATCCACGGTGCGACTCACCAGCGCCCGATTGATCGCTTTGAAGAGGAACGCGCTCATCTGCGGCCGCTCAATCCGGCCGGCTTCGATCTGGCACGTGTGTGCACCGTGCGCGCCACCAAGCAGTTTCGTGTGCCGCTGGACACCAACCACTACTCGGTGCCTGCGCGCTACGCGGGGCAGCGCTTGACGCTCAAGGCCTATGCCGATCGCGTATGCATCTATGACGCAGACCAACTCCTCTGGCGACATCCGCGCAGCATGGATCGGCACCAGGACATCGAAGAGCCCGAGCACGCCCGGCAGCTCCTGGTACAACGTAAGAGCGCACGCGAGCAGCGCCTGCTGGTGCACTTCCTTGCACTGTCTCCCTGTGCTCAGGCATACCGCGAGGGACTCGAGGCCAAACGCGTGAATGCACGCGTGCACCTGCGCAAAATCCTCGCCCTGGCCGAGTTGCACGGCAAAGAGGCCGTCGCCCGTGCGCTCGAGGACGGGCTGGAACTGCAGGCATTCAGCGCCGAGTACATCGCCAATATCCTGGCCGCGCGCCGACGCATCGACCAAGAACCTGCCCCCTTGCAACTCACGCGACGCGCCGATCTGCTCGAACTGGAAATACCCGAACCCGATCTATCCATCTATGACCGTGACGAAGGAGCAGACGATGAGAACACACCCTGACCAAGCACATGCTGATGCCGACGCACTGCGCTCGCACCTTGGAAGATTGAAACTGCCGTTCATGCTCGAGAATCATCAGGCGTTGGCGAAGACCGCCGCCGACAAGCACTGGTCCCACTTGGACTACCTGACAGAATTGGTCAGCGGCGAAGTCGCTGGGCATGACGATCGCCGCGTGCAGCGGTGCATCGACCAGGCTCGCTTCCCCGTGATCAAGACGCTCGATCAGTTCGACTGGAACTGGCCTACCAAGATCAACCGCTTGCTCATCCAGAACCTGTTCCACCTGGACTTCGTCAAACAGCGCGCCAACGTCGTATTCATCTCAGGCACCGGGCTTGGCAAGAGTCATCTCATGACCGCGCTCGGACACGCAGCGTGCCTTCGCGCTCATTCAGTACTGTTCACCGGCGCCATCGAAATCATCAACACACTGGCTGCCGCGCACGCCGCTGGCAGCATCAAACGGGCGCTGCATCGCTACATCAAACCTCGAGTTCTATGCATCGACGAACTCGGCTATCTCCCTATCGATAAATTCGGCGCCGACTGCTTGTTCCAGATCATCAGCCACCGCTATGAGCGCGGCGCCACAATGATCACCACCAATCGCGTCTACAAGCAGTGGGCCAGCATCTTCAACAACGATGCCGTTCTCACCTCGGCCTTACTCGACCGCGTGCTGCATCATGCCGAGACCGTACGCATCGAGGGCAAGAGCTATCGCTCCAAGGGCCAGGTCGAGATCTGAAGCGTCCCTCAGGTCACGTTCAGATTGCCTGCGCGCACCACGCTCGTCGCTCAAAAACCATTAGCAATTCCAGTCCGGCTAAATTCATGCACGATGGCTCCGGCGGCCACATGGCAAAGTATTTGTCGGTAACAGCACCATGCGCTTAATCCTATTATTGCTGACCCTAATTACCGTTCAAGCTTGCTCTGCGCCTATTGA
>CAIWXH010000728.1 GCA_903916565.1 uncultured Oscillochloris sp.
AACCGCGTAGACTACAGCAGCACAACAAACATGCCGAGCAACTAATGACAATACTCACGCTAGAGCTTAGCATCACCCGCGTTGGCGACGGCTACACCGCGACCCTAGAGGCCGCGCTGCCTGGTGCCGACGCTCGCCTTGCCGCCGGGGTGCCCCTGACGCTCAACCCCGAGGGGCTACGCGCTTTTGAGTTGATGCCCGACGTCTATGGTGCCGCGCTGACTGCGATGGTCTTTGCGGCCCCGTTGCGCGAGGCGTGGGCGCGCGCCCGTGGCGCGGGTGAGTTGGCCGCAGCGCCCGTGCGGCTGCGCCTGGCCCTCGATGAGACGGATGATGCGCTGCACGCGCTGCTTTGGGAGACGCTGCGCGACCCGCTGACGAACTTGCCCCTGGCCCGTGGCGAGGCCGTGCGGCTGGCGCGCTACCTACCCGCCGCCAGCATGGCCGACCTGACACCGCCGCCCCGCCCCGCCCTCCGCGCCGTGGTGGCGGTGGCCGCGCCGGATGGTGCCGCCCCCGTTGATGTGCCGGGCCTCACCGGCGCCGCAGGCGCCGGGCTGTCCGACATCCCAAAAAAATGTACTCGATGGGCGCGACGGTCGTCCGGCGGCGACGCTTGCCAACCTGACCCACGCGCTGCGCGATGGGGCACCGATTCTCTTCTTGGCCTGCCACGGGGCGTTGGTCGAGGGGGAACCCTACCTTTGGCTAGAGCAGGCCGAGCCAGGGCGGTACCACCCGGTCGCCGGGGCGGCGTTTGTCGAGGCGCTGGCCCAGCTTCAGCACAAGCCGCTGCTCGTCGTGCTGGCCTCGTGCCAAGGCGCGGGGACGAGCTACGCGGTGCTGCGTGCCGTGGGGCCGCAGTTGGCCCGCATTGGCATCGGGGCCGTGCTGGCGATGCGCGAGCAAATCCCGCTGGAAACCGTGGAAGCCTTGCTGCCGCCATTCTTCAGCGAGCTGCGCCGCGACGGCGAGATTGACCGGGCGCTCGCTGCCGCCCGCGCCCACCTCGGCGAAGCGCAGCCCTGGTGGCTGCCGGTGCTTTGGCTGCGCGCCCGCGACGGGCGGCTGTGGCGCGAGGAAGTTCCGGCACCGACGCAGCCCGCCCCCGGCGGCGTCAGCATTGGCGGGAACGTCCATACGGTTCAGGTGATCAACGTTCACGGCGGCAACGTACGCGACATCATCGGCAGCCAGGGAACGTATGGAGCGCCGCCATCTGATGCAGATCAGGCCGAACAGGCCCAACAGATTGAGCATTTCCAGAAGCTCCTGGGCATCCACCGTGGCACCCTGCGCCACTATCTGGGCCAACTGGCGATGATGGGCGCAGCCTACGCGCCCCCGGTGGTCAGCGCTGGCATCCACGAGGCCCGCCGCGAGATTAAGCAGATCAAGGACGCCCTGCGTGGCATGGGCGTGGCGGTCGAGGATCAGATGGACGATACGCGGTAGCCGCGCTTTGGCATAAAACGGAATCTCCTGGCACCACACGACGGTGTAGATAACGCAGCTAC
>CAIWXH010000729.1 GCA_903916565.1 uncultured Oscillochloris sp.
AGAGGTCGGCGCGATCTTCGGGCAGCTTGCCCTCATAAAAATGCAGCAGCGTGATCATCGTCAGCAGCAGCGGGGTCTGGCCCAAGTCGCGCAGGCTTTGCAGATGCGCCAAGCGGTCAGTGAGTTCGGTCACGCGCCGCGTCGCTTCGTCGGCACCAATGACCCCATGGTCGGTACTGCGTGCATACCAGCCGGCCACGAAGTGGCGCATCTGCCCGAGGGCGAAGGGGGCCAGCGTGACCGGTGGCGTCCAGGACGCGAAAGGCGCAGCTACCGCTTGGTCAAACGAGCGTATCCGGCAGGTGACGACCACCCGCCCGCCCGCTGCGGCCAGCTTCGCCACGGCGCGGGCCACGCCAACGCGCAGCGACGGTTCCGCAACCTCGTCGAGGCCGTCAAGCAGCAGCAGCAACCCGCCCTGGGTGAACGCCCGACTCAGCGGTTCGTCCAGTCCGGTCAAGCCATACGCCTGGGCCTGCGCCAACACGTAGCGCCAGAGACCGGGGCCGTCGAGGGAGCCGCCCGGTTGCTGCGTCCACACCGCGAATTCACCCAGCGCGGTGTAGAGCGGCAGGAGCCATCCGGCGCTCCAACCGGGCAGTGGCGACGGTTGCGCCGCTTCGCCACGGGCCAGCGCAACGGCGAGATGGCGCACAAAGCTGCTCTTGCCGCTGCCGGGGACGCCGAGCAGCACCACCTGACGGTGGCGACTGATGGCCTCGGTGAGCAGCAACGGGCGCTCCAGGCGAAAGCGGGGCGCATCTAGGCGCTGCGCCGCACGACGCGGGTCGGCCTCGCGCGGAAGCTCAATCATGCGTCGGGTAGCTTCGGGCAGCACCAGTGCCGGGTCGCCTGCGTTGAGCGCATCGGCGAACCGGTCGGCGCGGGGCGCTTCATCCACCCGCTCCCAGGTCTCGGCGGCAAGCGCGACGTAGACGTGGCTGAGCGTCAGGGCAAGGCTGGCGTCCTGGCTTTTACCACGCTGCACCAGCCCAGAGAGGCTCAGACGGTCGCACGTCTCGACCACGCGGGCGAGATAGCGCTGCACCAACTCGCGTTGCGCTTCGGCGGGCTTGGGCAGCCCGGCGGTGCCGAAGAAGTTCTGGATCGTCCCCTGGTTCACACCGACCGCCGCGCCAGTCACGGTGCCACGCACGTCGGCGGTGCCTTGGGTCCCCGTGACCACATCGCGCCCGGCGATGTCGCCCGTGTTCACCGCGCCGAACTGGTTGCCGCTGCCAAAGAAGACCAGCGCCTCCAGACGGGCACGCTGGTCAGGGGATAGCCCAACCGCCTTCTTCTCGAAGGCGGCGCGGGCGGTGGCCTCGTCGAACTCCTCGCGCAGTTCGCGCAGCTTCGTGGTCAGCGCGGTAAGCTCGTCGTCGCTCATCGTACGCTCCATCGCTAAAAAAATCCGCGATCCGCGCCTACGGCGCTGACATAGCTGATAGCCGATAGCCGATAGCCGATAGAACGACCATCTGCTCTGGTACGTGCCTCTATTTGTGTTCCGCGCAGTGGACAGGTCTGTGCGGCCTTTCGGCTATCGGCTATCGGCTATGCGAAGAGCGAGGGGCCAAACACACCCGCACGCCCCAGTCGTAGCTGAGGTTGTAGTCGCCGACGGGACGGAAGCGGCCCCGCGCCCCGCAGCGAACATTTGTACTATCACTTCCGTAACTACCGCCCCGCACTGGCGTATCATCTTCACTGCGTGTAAAGTCTTCCTTGAGCCAGTGGGCGCGTTTGGGGTACACCTGTTCACTGCTGGTCGTCCACTCCCAGACCGTCCCGACTACATCGAGCGCGCCGCAGGCCGCTGCGCCCGCCAGACACGTCGCCACATCAGGTGACGCCTCCTCCCACTTGCGGCCAAAAACGGCCTCACGGGCGGTTGGGGCCGCCTCGCCCCACGGGTACGTGCGTCGGCGCCAGGCCGCATCGTAGGCGGCTGCCGCCTCCCACTCCGCCTCGGTCGGCAGACGCACGGTATAGCCGCTCGGCAATGGCAGCCCAGCGTCAAGCCAGCGACAGAACGCCGCCGCCTCGTACCACGTCACCCCGGTTACGGCCTGCCGCTCGCGCTGGTTGAACGGAGCCTCGCGCCAGCGCCAGGGCTGCGAGCGCTTGGCTTCACGCCGCCAATTCCAGCCGTTCGTCGTCCACCAGCGCGACTCACGGTAGCCGCCGGCCTCGATAAAGGCGGCGTACTGCGCGACCGTGACTGGCACGCGGGCGATCCAGAAGGCGTCTAGGTCAAGATCCGCGTGGGCCTGATCACGTTCCCATCCGCCAATGCGATAGGTGCCTGGGCGCACGTAGCACCAGTAGCCCGCTGGCTCGCCAAAGCGCGCATTGCGGCGCTCCACCTCCGCCTGCCACTCGGCGCGCGTGACCGGGATGCGCCAGCGTAGGTCGGTACGGGCTGAGGCTTCAGGTTGCTCAGCGGACGGTGCTGCATCGACGGTGGGCGTGCGCGTATCGTCTGAGCCAAGGCGTTGGAGCACCGCGAGCACGGCCAGGAAGCTGCCGGTCGCCCATGCTTCGTCGGTGAACACGCCAGCGGCAAAGAGCTGAAGTGCGGCAGGCACCTGACCTGACTGCCCTTCCAGCGACGGCGCATACTGGCTCCA
>CAIWXH010000730.1 GCA_903916565.1 uncultured Oscillochloris sp.
CACGCCGACCGACCGCTTGGCAAATACATCCTCGTCACCGCGATTACGCCCACACCGCTGGGCGAAGGCAAGACGACCACGACGATTGGGCTGGGCATGGCCCTGAATCGTATCGGTCGGCGCGCCGCCATTGCGATTCGCCAATCGTCGCTTGGCCCCGTCTTCGGCATTAAAGGCGGCGGCGCTGGCGGCGGCTACGCGCAGGTCATCCCGCTTGAGAGCAGCATCCTGCATCTGAACGGCGACATTCACGCCGTAACCCAAGCGCACAACCAGATCGCCGCCCTGACCGACAACAGTTGGTACCACGGCAACCCGCTCAACATTGACCCCGAGCGCATCGCGATTCGTCGCGTGACTGACGTGAACGACCGCTTCTTACGTCAGGTGACCGTCGGCCAGGGCGGCAAACTCAACGGCAGCCCACGTCACACCGGCTTCGACATCAGCGTCGCCTCCGAGCTAATGGCGATCCTCGCAATGGTTGACGGGCGCACCGCCCGCGAGGCGCTGAAAGATTTGCGCCGACGCATCGGGCGCATGGTGGTGGCCTTCAGTCAGACCGGCGTGCCAATCACCGCCGATGATGTGCGGGCCGCTGGCACCGCCACCGTGCTGATGCGCGAGGCGCTCAAGCCTAACCTGATGCAGACGATTGAAAACACCCCGGCGATCATTCACGCGGGGCCGTTTGCGAACATCGCGCAGGGCAACTCGTCGATCTTGGCCGACCAGATTGGGCTGCGTACCGCCGAATATGTCATCACCGAGGCGGGCTTCGGCGCTGACATGGGCGGCGAGAAGTTCTTCGACATCAAATGTCGCGCCTCGGGCCTCTGGCCTGACGCCGCCGTCGTCGTTGCCACCGTGCGCGCCCTGAAGAGTCACACCGGCAAGTACAAGATCGTGGCGGGCAAGCCGCTGCCCGCCGAGCTACTGGCCGAAAACGCCGACGATGTCTACGTCGGCGGGGCCAATCTGCGGAAGCACATCGCCAACGTGCGGAGCTTTGGCGTGCCGGTCGTGGTTGCGCTCAACGCCTACCCCGAAGACTTCGCCTCCGAGATCGAGGCCGTCGCCCAAGTTGCCGCCGAGGCTGGCGCAGAGGCGATGGCGATTAGCCACGTCTACGCCAAAGGCGGCATAGGCGGCGAAGCTCTCGCCCGCGCCGTCGTCGCCGCCGCCGAAGCGCCGGGGCAGCGCGAGCCACACCTCCTCTACCCGCTCGATATGCCGATTGTCGAGAAGATTCGCACGCTCGCCACGCGCATCTACGGCGCCGCCGACATCGCGCTTAGCCCGTTGGCGACTGAACAGATCGCCGCATTCGAGGCCAACGGCTTTGGGCAACTGCCGATCTGTATGGCGAAAACCCATCTGAGCCTGAGTCACGACCCGGCGCTCAAAGGTGCGCCCACCGGCTTCACGCTGCCCATTCGCGAGGCCCGCGCCAGCGTCGGCGCCGGGTTCATCTACCCCATCGCCGGTGACACCGTGACGATGCCGGGGCTGGGCAGCGCCCCCGCCGCGCATTCTGTGGATATTGATGAGGACGGGAATACGGTGGGGCTGTTTTAGCGTAGCATCCTAAAAATGGAGCAACACACGTACGGGCGCCCCTTGTGGGCGCCCTGGTTTCGCTTAGACAAGGTTCGAGGATGCTTTACCGTTTGGGCACGCGCAGGGCTTGCTGATGCGCTCAGCCTGAACCCTGAACCCCGCCCCCCTGAACCTTTGAGGCCATGCACAAACTCAGTCAGCCCGCCCGGCGCTATCTGCTGCACACGACCCTCCTCACCTTTGGCCTGGCGGTCAGTGCGCTCTTCTTCAACCTGCTGCTGGTCGAACTGGGGTATGCCGAACGCAGCGTGGCCGTGCCCCTCATCGGTGAACTGCCGCTGCTCGGCCTGCTCAACAGCATGCCAGTGCTCGTGGCAGGGCTGAGCAGCCTGCCGCTGTGGTGGCTGGTGAGCAAAGTCGGGCCGCGCCCCGCCCTTGTGGCCGGCGCACTTCTGCACGCCATCGCGCTGCTTGGCGTCGCGTTGTGGCCCGCGCCGCTCCCGCTCCTTGCCAGTGTGGCCCTCGGCGGCCCAGCCGCCGTCCTCTTCCAGATCAGCGCCGCGCCGTATATGATGCGCCACAGCGGCCCCGCCGAGCGCGACCTGCTCTTCGCGCTCAGCGCCGGGCTAAACATTGGCATCGGCGGCCTTGGCAGTCTGGTGGGCGGGTTCGTGCCAGGGCTGGCCGCAACGCTCTTCGCCCTCCCCCCGCAGAGCGCCGCCGCCTACAGGGCGACCTTCGTCGTCGCGGCGATCCTCACCACGCTCGCTGTCCTGCCGCTCTGGAGCAGCGAGCAGCCGTCGCAGGGCGTCACGCCGCGTATACGTGCGCCACAGCGTAGCCTCGATCTGCGCGGCATTTTGCGCTCTGCACGCTTTGTTGTCTCGCCGCTGCTGATTTCGTGCGGGGCGGCCCTGCTCATCCCCTTCCTGAGTCTCTACTTTCGCGAGCGCTATGGCGCACCCGACGCAGCCCTTGGCGTGATCTTCGCCGCAGTCGGCATCGCCACCGGGGCCGCCACCCTCATCGCCCCGCTGCTCTCACGGCGTCTTGGCAAAATGGGCAGCGTGGTGCTTACCCAAGCGCTTGCCATCCCGTGCCTGCTCCTCCTCGGCGCCGCCCCGACCCTCTGGCTGGCGGGCAGCGTGGCGCTGGTGCGTGGCGCCCTGATGAATATGGCCGCGCCACTTTACGATGCCTACGCGATGGAACACACGCCCGAGCCGCTCCGCCCCGTCGTGATCGGCCTGATCAATGGAGCCTTCTCAGTCGGCTACATCATCGGCCCGACGATCAGCGCTCAGATCCAGCGCACCTACGGCTTCGGCCCAATTTTCATCGCCACGGCGACCTTCTACGCCTGTGCGGCTCTCGCCAACGCGCTGATCTTCCTGCGGCGCAGGGCCGACCACGCGAACGCTCGCTAGTGTTACACTCTCGCCATGACCCCGCACCTCTACCTCCACATCCCCTTCTGCCACCGCCGCTGCGCCTACTGCGACTTCAACACCTACGCCAACATGGATGCTCGCATCGAGGCGTATGTGCAGGCGCTCTGCGCCGAACTGGGGATGCTCGCCCGCCAGTTTGCCCCCGCGCCCCCACCTTCGGCTGAAGCTGCCGCGCTGCGCCCCACCATTTTTTTCGGCGGCGGCACGCCCACCATGCTCAGTCTTGGTCAGATGGAGCGCGTGCTGAATGCCGCCGCCGCGCTGGTGCCCCTAGCCGACGCCGAAATTACCAGCGAGGCGAACCCTGGCACGGTGCTGGGCCGCGACTATCTGCACGGCCTGCGCGCCCTGGGCTTCAACCGCCTCAGTCTAGGCGTCCAGAGTTTGCACGACCCAACCCTGCGCTTGCTCGGGCGCATCCACACCGCCGACGAGGCCCGCCAGAGCTACGCCGAGGCGCGTGCGGCGGGCTTCGACAATCTCAACCTCGATTTTATCTTCGGTCTTCCTGGTCAGGATGAAGCCCAGTGGGCTGCCACCCTCGCCACCATCGCCACATGGGAAGTCACGCACTTCTCGCTCTACGCGCTCATCCTCGAAGAAGGCACGCCGCTCTACGCGCAGCTAACCGCCGGTCGGGTGAGCGTGCCCGACGACGACGCCACCGGCGCGATGTACGAGACGGCGATGGAAGCGCTCGGGGCCGCTGGGTATGTCCAGTACGAAATCTCGAACTGGGTGCGCCCCGACGGCGGCGAGGTGCTGCCGGGCATTCCACAGCAAGCGTGCCACCACAACCTGGCCTACTGGCTCAACAGCGACTATCTCGCAGCGGGCGCGGGCGCGCACGGCCACCGCTACCCACGGCGCTACAGCGACCTTCTGGGCATTGACGACTACATCAAGGCGGTGGGCGCGGGCCGCTTGCCCGTGGCCGAGGAACACACGCTGACGCCCCACGACCTGCGCGCCGAGACCATGCTGATGGGCATGCGCCTCAACATTGGCGTGAGCGAGGCCCACTTCGCCGCCCGCTGCGGCATGAGCCTCGACACCGCCTATAGCGAGGCCCTGGGCGAGCTAGTCGGCCTGGGCCTGATCGAGCGCGTGGCGGGGCGCGTGCGCTTTACGCCACGGGGCCGGATGCTCGGGAATCGGGTGTTCGAGCGCTTTGTGTAGCTGGCGGCAACGCCCGCTCAATCACAAAGAGATTGCCTGCCGCCACGCAGAGCGGGATCGCCAACAGGTTGACCAGCGGGATCGAAACCAGCCCAAGGGCCACCAGGCCAAAGCTCAGGCTGCCCGGCAGCGTCGCCCGAATCGTCCCGAGCTTCTGGCGAAAGCTGTAGCGCCGCCGCTCCTGCGGCCCATCGAAAAAGTCCAGGCCCGAAATAATCGCGCCAAGAATGATGCCCACGACAGGGTAAAGGATGCCGCCCGCCACGGGGATGAGCAGCAGCAGCAGCGAGAGCGCCCAGACGACCAGGGCCAGCGCAAGCTTTTTGCCCTCGAAGAGCAAGGCGCGCCAAATCTCATAGGCCGCCGTA
>CAIWXH010000731.1 GCA_903916565.1 uncultured Oscillochloris sp.
CGGGCTCGAACTAGCGCTGGCTGAGATGGCTGGCCTTGGCGGGAGGCTTCCGGCCGAGACCAGCGAGGAGGCCCTGGCCATGCTGACTGCCCAGCGGCTGCTGCTCTGCCTGCCGCTGCTGCGGCGCACCGGGAAGCTTGCACTACTCGGGGTCGAGGCATCACCGGGTGAGCAGGCGTCGCTACCTTCAACCGCCGCAGCGTCTCCCGACCAGGCTATTGACAGCGGTGCCGCTGACGCCATCACGAGCCTGGGCGGCAGCGACTTTCTCTAACACACGCCACCTACGAGGGCGTAAACAGTTTCCACTGCCCCTCGGAGACCACTTCGACGGTGCCGTCGTCGGTCACCGTGATAGCGGTCTGGTCGTCGATCGCGTAGGTTGGCACGGGCACCTCGGCGGCCATTCTCTCCACGTTGGCCATGGAACTTTCCGGGTGGTTCGCGTGATCCAGATGTGGGAGCATCGCAAAGTCAACCAGTCCCAGCCCCGTATCGATGACGAAGGGCGTAGCCGGGTTGTCGTACGTTTCTCCAAACATAGGGGCTGTCACCATACTGCCGGCGCTCACCCCCACGTAGACCGTCTCGCGTAGCAACGGCAGGAGGTCTGCCAGTCCGGACTCACGCATCCAGCGGCACAGATACCAGACATCGCCGCCAAATACCAGCAGGGCGTCAGCCTCCTGGACCGCGTTGATCCAGTACTCCTTTTTGATACTGGGCAGGGCCGTGAGCTCCAGCACGCCCAACGACTTCCAACCCAACTCGCACATGGGGTTGGCGGTTGCTCCGCTGATGAACCGGTAGGCCATGGAAGGCCCGCCGGGGAAGGGGTAGATCGCCGTGGGGATGCAGAGGGCGCTGGACTCGGCAATCGGTTTGCCCAGCAGCTCGACCAGCGCGTTGTGGATGCTCGTGTTCGTGATGCCAGCCGAGGTGAGCAGATACTTCATGCCGCCGCTCCTTGCCGCTATAATGAGCGCCGAAACGCCCCTCTCGTCATTCTCTTTGCTTCTGGGGCAGGTTGATGAAGCGACCGTGCCGCACATCAATGTGCGACCGCGCAGAATGAGATGCAAGCTCGTATGTTCTACAATACCGCGCTTGTCAAGCGTCCGTTTGCGCGCGCTCAAACCTATCGCTTCCCATTCGCCGCGCCCGCCGGCCGCGCTCGTGCTACTATACCCGGCTGGAGTTGCTTGAGGCCTGGATCGATGAGCGCTACCGCGCCGTCGCGCCGAAGCGCCGGGTCGCCGAGCTTGACGCGCTGCGCGGCAACCCGGCTCAGTGAGCCAGGAGGTCAGTGCGGGCCGACGTGGTTCATCCAGGCGGGCGCAGCCCTGCGAGAGGCGATGAGGGCTAATGGCGATAGTCGCGGGCGTAACCTGTGCAGCAGAGGAGGGAGCATGACGGACTTTGCGTACGAGGAAGGGCGGTGGGAGCCACCTGTCGCGGGCGATGAGGACGCCACCCTGCTGGGCTTTCTGGAGCGCCAGCGCGCGACGTTCGCCTGGAAGACTAAGGGCCTGGACGCGGCTGGGCTCCGGGCGACGCTCGGATCGTCGGCAATGACTCTGGGCGGGATGCTCAAGCACCTGGCCCGCTTTGAGGACGACATGTCCACGGAGTGGCTGCACGGGCGGGAGCAACTGCCGCCGTGGAACGCCGTAGACTGGAGCGCCGACCCCGCGTGGGACTGGCGTAGTGCCGCAGATGACACCCCCGAGCAGCTCTACGCGCGCTGGCACGATTCCGTGGCCCGCTCGCGCGCGTTGTTCGCCGCAGCGATGGCCGAGGGGGGACCAGCACGACGAGCCGGCGGACCAGACAGTCCGGCCCCCAGCCTGCGCTACATTCTGCTCAACATGATTGAGGAGTACGCGCGCCACAACGGCCACGCCGACCTCATCCGCGAATCGATCGACGGGCGCGTCGGCCACGATCCGCCGGGCTAAGAGATGTACAGTCGTGGCGCAGATCTGGCTGCAGTGGGCAACGGCGCCGCCCTACTGGCCAGCCCCTACCGCGCGATGAATGCACAGCCGGCGCTGCCAGCCTGGCGTGGGCACGCGGGCATGTTGAGACAGGAGCGTTCAATGAGCAGATT
The DNA here is from genome assembly GCA_903916565.1 of uncultured Oscillochloris sp. Taxonomy (GTDB): domain Bacteria; phylum Chloroflexota; class Chloroflexia; order Chloroflexales; family Chloroflexaceae; genus CAIWXH01. Next base: position 2,111 of record CAIWXH010000731.1, read on the forward strand.
CGGACCCGACCCCCAGGCCTTCTTCGACGCGGTCTACCAGCAGGTGCCGCCCTGGGATATCGGCGGCCCGCAGCCGGCCCTTGAGTCCCTGCTGGACGAGTTTCCACCCTCCGGCCCAGTGCTCGACGTCGGCTGCGGCTCCGGCGACCATGCGATCGCCCTCGCCCGGCGCGGCGTGGAGGTGCTCGGGGTCGATATCGTCGCGGCGGCGATCGCCCAGGCTAATGCGAAGGCCGCAGCCCTGCCGCCCGAGCTCGCCGAGCGCCTCCAGTTCCAGGTCGCCGACGCCCTACGGCCCGCGCAACTGGGGCGCCAGTTCGGCGCGGTCGTCGACTCCGGCTTCCTGCACCTGTTCGAGCAGCAGGTCGCCGACCACTTCGCCGAGGAGCTCGCGGCAATCCTGCGCCCTGGCGGCCGCTATTACCTCCTAGCCTTCGCCGTACAGTTTGACATCCCGAACGTGCCCCGAGCGGTGGCTACGGAGGAGCTGCAGGCGCGTTTCACGCCAGAGCGCGGCTGGCGCATCCTCACGCTGCGCAAGGCGCTGTTTCAGAACCAAGTCGCCGCGACGCCGGCAATCTGCGCGTGCGTCGAGCGGATCTGAGCATACTGCATGCCCCAATCGATCATCCACATCGCCCTGATCGTCCGGGATTACGACGAGGCCATCGCCTTCTACACCGAGAAGCTCGGTTTCACGCTGCTCGAAGATACGGAGCAGCCCGAGCAGGCGAAACGCTGGGTGGTTGTCGCACCTCCTGGGGGCAGCGGCACCACTCTGCTGCTGGCGCGGGCCGTGACGCCCGAGCAGGAAGCCTTTATCGGCAACCAGGCCGGCGGGCGGGTGTTCCTCTTCCTGCGCACCGACGACTTCTGGCGCGACTACCCCGCGATGCTGGCCGCAGGCATCACCTTCGTGCGCGCGCCGAAGCAGGCGGAGTACGGCACCGTCGCGGTGTTCGCGGACCTCTACGGCAACCGCTGGGACCTGGTCGAGTTTACCCCGGGCCACCCGCTCGCTCAGCGGTAACCACCCAGCAACCTTCTCCCGCCCGGTCAATCGCTACGTCACGGTTGGCAAGAAGGCGCTGAGCGGCTTAGCTGTGTCACGAATCGTGAAAGAGGCACTGACGCGGGCCGGCATCGACTTCCACAAAGCGCAGGATTCGGGCCAGATTGGTTTCAACTCATGAGTTTCAAGCGACTCAACGCCATCCACCACGAGTGCGCTTCCCGGTTCCCAGGGTGCAAAGTCCGGCGCTGGTGCTAGATGCGCTCCCAGGTCGCCACATCCCACTCGATGGGAAGCCGAGCCCGGCGTTCTTCAACCCGCGCTTGCCACAAGCCTTCGTCGGAGACAATGGTGTGAACGGGCCGCAAGCGCGCCTGATACTGCGCCGCGAGTGTTTGCGCGAGCCTACGATCAGGCCCCATGAACACCGCGTCAACGACCACACTCAACTCCTGCTCCAGGTGGGTCTTGTCCATAGCCAGCACCAGCCGCATCATCTCTTCCCAGAAGGGTGTGGCTTGTGCCAACATTGCCGGCGACAGAAAACCAACGACGTCGTCAAGGCGCACGATCGGGAGCCTCATCTGCTTCGCAAGCAGGGTGGAGAGCGTCGTCTTGCCGTTCCGGGCAGGCCGGAGAAGATGATCAGGCTTAAAGACATTCCCGCACCGCCTTTTTGTGCATGATCCTCGGAGAGGCCGTCGAGGAGCGCGTTCACAGGCGAGCCTGAGCGCAACTCAGGAGACGACAGGTATCTGTAACCACCGGCTCAAGAGGGGCAGCCAACCCAGCATAATCCGCGATATAATAGGTTAGCACCCTGAGCGGCATCGAGCGCAGGCCGAGCAAACGGTTTCGGGTGAGGTGTACGTGCGAACCGAAATGGTATAATTGACGAAGCCGTCAGCCGCAAGGAGGCACGATGACCATTAGTGAGACGCTGAAAGACGTGAAGTTTGTGGTTGGGGCTGATGGTCAGCCGACTGCAGCTCTCGTCGATATTTCTGCGTGGCAGCATGTTGTTGACCTGCTCGAGGAGGCCGAGGATCAGGGTCTGCTCCGTGCCTACCTCACCCGACGTCGTGCGGCCCACTCCCCTGAAGCGCTGGGGCTTATCTCGTGGGAGCAGGCTGAAGCTGAGCTTGATGCCCGTGAGGAGCGCGGCGATGCGCCTGTGGGTTGAGCCGGCGGTCATCGACGAAATCGCGGCGCTCCCTGGAAATATGCGTCAGCGTGTGCGGCACGCCGTTCGCGACTTGCTCCACGACCCGCGTCCGGCCCAGAGCCGGCCGCTCGATGTTCCCAAGGATCTCGCCGTCGAAGGTGTTGAGGCGCGACGCCTGCGAATGGATCACTGGCGGGTGATTTACGTCGTTGACCACGAACTGGATCTGATCAGCGTCATGGCGGTCAGGCGCCGACCGCCATATAACTACGAGGATCTCGGAGACCTGTTGGGCTCTCTATGAGCTGTCGCGTTTGATCGACGCCCTTGGCTGCGCAAAACAGCCAGGGCGTTACTTTTTGGCGTCACAACGCCCAAGGTGACAGCTCAGCTAGTGGCTGACCTGGCTTAACGCGCATTACCACGCCCTAGGCTGCGCGAGCCTACCTGAGCCCGGCATCGCGCGCTCGAATAATTGCCTGGGCGCGGTCGGCAACCTGAAGCTTGCTGAAGACCTGCGTGATGTAGTTGCGCACCGTCTTCGGGCTCAGCACCAGCCGCTCGGCGATGGCGCTGTTGGTCAACCCCTGGGCGATCAGGGCGAGCACCTCGCGCTCGCGCTCGGTCAACTCCGGGAAGAGCGGCGCAGCGCCCTCGCGATGCGGATCCGCCAGCCCAACCGGGGGCACGACGAAGTAGTGAATGACGCGCTCGGCAATCCCCGGGCTGAAGATCGCCTCGCCCTCGGCGATCGCGCGGATGGCGCGCAGGATCTCCGCCGGCTCGGCCCCTTTGACGATATACCCCCGCGCACCCGCCCGCATCGCCGCAAAGACCGAGTCATCTTCGAGCATGGTCACGATCAAGACCCGCACCTCCGGGTGCGTCTCACGGATCCGCCGCGTCGCCTCGATCCCGCCCATCCCCGGCATCGTAATGTCCATCAGCACCACGTCCGGCTGCACCCTCGTGACGAGGGCGACCGCTTCCTCGCCGTTGGTCACTTCACCCACTACCTCGGTGTCGGGTATGGCGCCGAGCAGGGCGCGCATTCCGAAGCGAAAGACTGGGTGGTCGTCGGCGATCACGACACGGATCGGTGTCATACCCGCTCCTGGTTCAGTGGCAGCCAGACCGTAATGCGCGTGCCTGCCCCAGGTGCCGCGTCGATCCGGCAGCTCCCCCCCAGCTCGGCGCTCCGCTCACGGAGTGAGGTCAACCCGACCCCGGCGCGTTGGCCCGCCGGCATGCCGACGCCATCATCCTCGATCGTCACCTCGAGGCCGTCGCTCAAGGCGAGCCGCACCGTGCAGGTGCGAGCACCGGCGTGCCGCACCACGTTGGTCAGCGCCTCCTGGATGATGCGGTAGGTGGCAGTCTCAACCGCCGCCGGCAAGGGCGGCAGGCGCTCAGGAGCGTCAACGACGATCCGCAGGCTCCGCTGGCTGAGGCGTGCCGCCGCCTCGTGCACCGCCAGCACCAGGCCGAGGTCATCCAGCGCTGGGGGGCGCAGGTCATAGACGATTCGGCGGATGTCGGCGGTGGCGGCCTGGGTATGCGCGGCGAGCTGATGGAGCAGGGCGTCGGCGGCGGCGGCGTCGTGCTTCATCAGCTCGCGTACGGCGGCGATGGTCAGCGAAAGGCTGGCGAGCTGCGGTCCCAGCCCATCGTGCAGGTCGCGGCGTAGGCGCCGGCGCTCCTCTTCGCGCGCCGTGACCAAGCGCTCGCGGGAGTGCTGGAGGTCAGCCGTGAGCCGGATGGCGTGGAGGGCTGCCCCGGCCTGGAGCGCGATGTCATCCAGGAGTCGCTGCTCAGCCGGTGTGAATGCCTCGCCAGGCGCGCGGGGTGCGATCAGCAGTTGGCCGATCGTCTCCGCCTGGTAGACCAATGGCAGTCCCATAGCGCTTCCTGCCATCCCTTCGATCGCCCGATCGCCGATTGGCTGCCCGGCGGACGCCACAAGCTCCAGGCGATCACCACGCTGGATAGCGAGGGCGACATACGGCAACTTGAGCGTCTGTGCCACCGTCTCGACAATGCCAGTGAGCACGGTTTCGGGCGCGACGGTCGTTTTGAGTTGCTGACTCAGGCGTGAAAGCACCGCGTAGGGGTCGTCCCGCTCGCCGTACATCAGTCGGTTCACGCGCCGTTGCAGGTACCCACGCAGCGGCTGGACGAGCAGCGCAGCCAGCCCGCTCGCCAGCAGCGCGAGCAGCACGTTGCCGCTCGACTGAAAGAGCGCGCCAAGCGCGCCGACTACCAGCACATACAGCCCGATGATCCCGGTGCTGAGGATGCCATAGACCAGCGTCCGATTGATCAGGAAGTCAATGCCGTACAAGCGGTAGCGTAGGATGGCGATGCCGACGCAGGCCAGCAACACGAACCACGGGATCACCAGGAGCACGGTATCGCTGAAGTTGAGGAACAGCACTCGGGCCAGGGTCGGCTCAGTCAACGCGGGGAAGAGCAGCGGCAGCGTGGCATAGAGCAGAAAGCCCAGCACGACCACGCCGAAGCCAAAGAGCACCCAGCGGACTTGAAGCCGCTCGGAATGGCTCGCGATCCGGCGATAGCGGTACACCTGGGCGGCCAGGCCGACCGCCATCGAGAGCGGAATCAGCACGCCGAACCAGAGCGCTGAGGGGCCGGTGAAGTCCGCTACTGCGAAGGGTGTGAATGGGCCAACCACGATCCAGACAACCCAGGTCATTGCCAGAGCGCGGGTCCAGCGCGGCACAAAGTGGCCATCGGGAAACAGGTAGGTGAAGAGCGGGAAGCAGCCGATGGCGGCACCTTGAAGGAACCGAACCGGGAGCTGCCAGCTGGGCTGATCCCGAATGAGAGGGTCAAGCAGCGGGTTGCCGGTCACCCCAAGCAGCACCAGCCAGAGCGAGACGAGCAAGGCGACCGGATCGGCGGAGCGGCGCCAGAAGAGTAGCGCCCCGGCGGCGAGAAAGACCAGCGCGAATACGGCGATCAGGCTGGTCTGGTAGGCCGCGTAGGCATCGAGCGACACGCCCCATCGTTGGAGCAGCAACGCATCGGTGGGGGTCAGTTGTCCGGGTACCGCCGCCTCGGCGGTGCGAACCTCCCGCGCCGCCTGGAAGAAGACCGGCAAGGCGATGACCAGGAGGATGAGGGCGAGCCCCGCCAGGCTTATCCATCCGACTCGCGCCGCGAGCAGCCAGCGACCGTGCAGGCGGCGGCCGGCGTGGTCTGGTCGTTCGGCCCAGGTCGTCGGGTTGGATGCGCTCGATTGCGATGTCATCGCGGGCTCGGTTCGTTCATCGCTCGCAGGCGTTGGCGAGGCGCTGACCATGTGGCGGTGCGCCGCGGGACCGGATAGCCTGCTCTCCATCGTGTGGTGACGCTCATTATACGCTCGCTGCCAAGTGGCAGATAGCATGTCCGATTGCGGCGGCTATCGCTTGCGATTCGCGGCGTACTGCCACGTGAAACGCGACGCGTCGCCGGCGAGCGTGGCCCTCCAGCCGCGCCACCCCGCCCCCTCACGCCAGGCCCAGGCCTGCACCCAGCAGCGTGTGGTGCGACAGTCGTGCGCTCATCAAGCCCTCCTGGTCGCTGATGGTACCGCACGCTCCAGCTTCCTCAGGCCACCCGGCTCGCTGGCACGCCCTGCTTGACCGGCGAGCCCTGCTGGTAGAGCGCCACGCCAAGCAAGGCGAACGGGATCTGCCAGCCGATGAGGGCCCAGGCGTTGTAGCCCTCGGGGCTCAGGGCCAGGGCGGGGATCAGCACCAGGAAGGTGTACAGCCCGCAGAGCAGCGGGGTGAAGCGCTGCCAGCCAAGCCAGCGGCCCGCACGCACCACCGCGATGCCGGCCAGCAGCAGGCCCAGGCCCTGCACCAGCGCGCTGAGCCCGAGCAGCATGCCGCCGAGCTCCCGGTTGAAGACCACCAGCACATCGAAGGGCAGGAAGAGGGCGCTCGCGAACACGGCAAGAAGGAGCCCAAGCTTCGCGAGCCATCCCGTCCCGGCAGCACCTGAGCGCACCAGCCCGAGCACGCCGACCAGTGTCAGGGCGTTCACGACGAACACAATCCCTTGCATGACGACATTCTCGAACGTCCCGAAGGGGGTGGGTGCGAAGGCCTCCTTGAGGCCGATGCCGATGCCGATCAGTGAGCCAGCGATGAGCCAGCCGCCGCTGCTGCGAATAAATCGGTCCGCATCCATGTGTGACCTCCTCTGGTGGGCGCGACTTGTACCGCGGTGAATGATGAGGCCATCTTATGACGCGTCGACCGGCGTTGTAACGGGACCACGGCCCTCAATGCGGTGGGACTATTTGTCCTGGCCGGAACCAGGGCGACGGTCCCGTGACAGGCGGTGGAGCGTGAGCTAGCATGAGCCCATACGTACAGGAGCTGCGCCGTCGCCATTGGGCGGCAGTGCTGGTGCGCCGCTCGATGCAGGCAGTTAGGTCAGAAACAACAGCCGTCACGCCACAATCCCAAATGTCGCCAGCGCCCGCTCCAAGGCGGCTCCCGTCTCCAATTGCAGTTTCTCCAGCCTACAGCCCCGCTTCAACACGTAATGGTAGCGTTCGATCAACGAGCGCAGGCTCCGATACTCACCGTCGCTGTACGTTCGACACGGCTGCCGATGGCCGGAATGAGCACGTTGCGGGTGCCTTATCCTCAGCCCGTACCAGCTGTGCTGAACCTCACATGGGCGCAGTCGGTCAGCAGCATCCAGCGTTCCTTATGCCCGACACCCAAGATAATGATCAGCGTTCCCGTCTGTCGAGCTACTTCGCCAAAGCCGCGGTCGCCCCGGATGAGCGTGCGCCAGTCACGCGGGAAGGCTGGAGCCAGATGGTCGATCAGCGCCAAGCCGTGCGGCATCCAGGCACCCTTCTCCTGAGCTGGGACGATGTGCCAGGCAACCCCCTAGAGGTAGGTGCTTTTGTCCGATAGGGGGTTCAACCCATTGTAATGCGCGCTCCCGAGCGCTAGAAAGCCATGCACACGAACTGGCACGCGACCAAGCCGCAAACACCACGAGCCGAGCAAGCTCGGAAAGAAGCGGTCACATCGCGATACGCCCCTGCCCGTTCAGCGCTTCTCGTAGGCAAACAAGGTGATGTCGGGATAGCTCGTCTCGCCGACCTTGACATACCCCAGCTTCTCGTAGAAGTGCTGGTTCCGCACGGCCCAGCTTGGCGTGTCAAGCGTGTAGCACCGGGCCGGGTGGGCTTGCTCGAGAAACTGCATCGCCAGGGTGCCAAACCCGCGGTTGTGGTAGCTGTGGTCGATCGCGATCCCATCCAGGTGGGTATGTCCGTCGTCCTGCTCAAATATCACCATCACGCCGATGGGGCGACCTTCATAGACCAGCTTGTAACATGGGTGCTGCGCGATGTTTTTGCGCATCTGCGCGATGGAGTCGTAGCCAGGTGGCCCACCCTGCGCGATTTCTGGGTACAGCACGGAGTCGTGGTGGAATGCCGCGATCTGAATCCGAACCAGCGTTTCCGCGTCGGCGTCGCTGGCCGGCGCAAAGGTAAGCTGCACAAGACCTCCTGCGATCGTACCGTACGTTCGTCCGGCATCACATGGGCGAGGACTGGAGCCGCGCCTTCCTTGATGATGCCATAGCCCCTGGCTGCACAGCCAGCGCCGAAGGGCTGATTGCTTCGAGCAATCGATGCGCCAGCAGACAAAGCACAAGGCCAGGACGTAAGCGGTCGGGTTGTACGTGCTATCTCCCTGGCGCTCGGCTCTTCCGTCCTGTCCTGACGCTCAAGAGCGCGCATTCCCGAGCATTGGCCTCTCCGATGGCTTGATCGCTTCCGGTAGCACACCATCATCGGCGGGTGGACAGACAGTTGTGGCCCTCCACCAGCACCAGCGCTGAGACACCAATCACTGCGATCATCATCACCAACTCCTTGCCCACCCTCGGCGTGCCGCCGATCAAGGGGATGTTGTGCCCGGGGCCAAGGGCAAAGGCAAAGCCCGCCAGACCAGTCGCCAGTGCTGCCCGTCGCGTCTGTCCGATCCATCGACCAATGAGCCCGCAGACGATCGTCGCCTTCGCCAGCAGTTCGCCGACGAAGCGTGCGACGATGACCCACGGCGCCACGGTCGGCGCCGGGTCGGCGAGCATGCCTGTGAACACCGGTCCGTGCCTTTCCGCCAGCACGACTGCCGACAGGAGGATTAGGACGACGACGTCCATCATGGACCGCGCCGTCCACGGGCGCTCCGGCAACCGCCACCTCAGTTCGCCGTCGGCCCACCCTACGGCCAGGCCACCACCCACAGCCAGCGGCACGCCGATTGGCAGGATGCTCCAGATCGGGACAATCCACAGCATGTGGAGCACCAGGAAGATCAGCAGCCCCGCGCCCCCCGCAGCAGAGCCGGCAACCAGCACCATACGATCGGTCCGTCTTCTCGCAGGCGAGTCCGTGCATTTCTCGAATGGCATCGGGCGTCGTACACGAGTCTGTGGTCGCGAAGCTATACCGCTACGACCCGGCATGCGACAGCTCGCTCGCTGCGCCCTGCTGCCGAGCGGTCGAGCGCGTCAGGACGACGAAGCTCAGGAGCATCCAGGGTAGTCCCCACAGCCCGAGGAGGATGAAGTGCAGATACCGATTGCTGTCGTACGTTGGGACGATGCCAACCATACACCCGACGATGATGAGCGGTAACCACCCCCGCCAGCCCTGCAACTGCCCCCCACGGAGTGTGACGATGCCTAGGACGAGCAGGCCGAGCACCATCAGTAGAATGCTGAGCAGTACGAACGGGACGTAGGCGTCTGCCTGGGTCGGCGCAACGATCAGCACGATGGACACGATGATGCGGAGCAGATAGCCAAGGACGCTCAGTGCTGCGCCGAGCCGCGCCAGCCAGCGGGGCCGCCCGACATCCAGGAAGAGCAGACCGAGCACGCCACCGATCATCCCAACATTTGCGACCGCCCACAGTGCCTCATCCCAGCCATAGAACTGATCCCCATAGGGAAACCAGATGGCGAGCAGGCCATAGACGATCTGCACCGCTCCCCCACCGAGAGCAACCAGACCCGCGAGATACGCACGGCGCAGGTGGTTCATACCCCCTCCTTGCTAGTGAATCCACAGCTCTTGAGCGTGCATTAAATCTAGCACGGAAGGCGCCAGCACACATCGGTAACCCTACCAATGTGACTCAGCGCGGCGTGTGTTTAAGGGGGTGGTAACACTAACAGGGGTTCACGAATGAGCGGTCCGGCACGTGGTGCGGCGCAGCTACCCAAGGTCGTGCTCAACGGCATAGCGTATGGCGCCGGCGCGGGAGGAGACGCCCAGCTTGCTGTAGATCGACGTCAGGTGGGCGTTGACGGTGCGCGGTGAGATGTGGAGGCGCTGGGCAATCTGGGCGTTGGTCAACCCCGCGGCAACCAAGGGCAGCACGTCTCGCTCACGAGCGGTGAGGGTGGCATGCATCGCCGGCGGCGCGCTGGGCGAAGCGGACCGTGTGGCAAGGGTCGCGATCTGCTCGGCAAGCTCTATCAGTTGTGTCAGCGTCATCTGTTTGCCCGCCTCGAAAGCCTGCGTAAAGCGATCGGCACCGAGTGCCGCCGCAAGCTGCTCGATGCCCTGCTGAAACGGCTCGGCCTCCCATGCCGACCCTCCACCCAACCGTTCGCTTCGCGCGACCATCACCCCTGCTACCTGCGTAGCATGCACGGCCGCCTGCGGTTGCTGCGATGCGTGCAGCGCCATGTTGAGCATCACGACCAGCGAGCCCTGGAGATCGATGTAGTTTCCGACCTGCGCGAGCTGGCGCAGGGCCGAACACAGGAGCGACCCGGCTCGCTCGGGGTTGCCGCGTTTCGCCTCGGCCCGTGCGAGCAGGCTGATCGTCTTCGCCAGGTTGCCAATATCGCCCACAGCGCGCCAGATCGCGAGCGCTTCCTCAAGGGCGTTGATAGCGGCGTTCATATCGGCGTGCGGCGCCGCACTGGCGGTATCGCCATGGTCACGCTCGATGATGGAAAGCGCCCAGAGATGCAAGCCGCTGGCAAGCGCTGGCTGACTCCCCACTGCTCGCGCAAACGCCACGCTCTCGTCGGCGTAGGCTCGCGCCTGCGGTAGGTGCATCATATAAAACTGCTGCCACCCGAGCTCGAACAGGGCCTGCGCCATGCCATCACGGTCGTTCGCTTCTCGCCAGAGACGCAAGGCCTCGGTTTGATACGCACTGGCCTGCGCGAAGTGGCTTACGCTGTGGGCGAGCACACCGAGCGCGTGAAACAGCTGAGGACGGAGCTCGGACGGCAACGGTGTGGCAGCATCGAGGGCAAGCATCTGTTCGAGCCAGTGGAGCCCCTCATGCTGATAGGTGTGGGTGTGCCAGAAGCGCCACAGGGCCAGCCCGAGACGGGCCGCATCACCTCCCTGCTTGGCGTCGAGTACCCACGTCAGGGCCGCGCGGAGATTGTCGTGCTCGGCCTCAAGCCGCGCTCCCCACACTGCCTGCTCCGGGCCGGCAAGCTGCTTGGCCGCCGCTTCGGCGAGTTGGAGATACCAGGCGGCATGACGCTGGCCGACGGTCTCCAACTCGCCCGCCTCGGTAAGCCGCTCCCGACTGTAGAGCCGGATGATCTCCAGGAGCTGATAGCGGCCGGTCGCCTGGTGGAAGTGGACAAGCGACTTGTTCACGAGGTGCACGAGGTGGTCGAGCACGCTCTCTGGCGTGAGTGGGGCAGGGCCGTTCTGATCACGATAGGCTCCGGCACACACGCGGTCCGCCGCGTCAAGTGTAAACGCTCCGGCAAAGACTGCGAGCCGTCGCAACACGACGTGCTCGGAGGCTGAGAGCAAATCGTAGCTCCAGTCGATCATCGCACGCAAGGTCTGCTGGCGGGGAAGGGCGCTCCGATCACCACTGATCAGCAGCCGGAAGCGCTGGTCAAGGCGGGCGACGATCGTGTGGACGCCCATGCCGCGAACGCGTCCCGCGGCCAGTTCGAGCGCAAGGGGAATGCCGTCGAGCTGGCGGCAAATCTCGCGCACGGCCTCCAGGGTCTGCGCCGTCAGCTGAAACGCGGGTTCGGCAGCCTGAGCACGTTCGACAAAGAGCCGAAGCGCATCGTACTCGAGCAGCTGCGGCAGTGAGACGGCCAGGGTAGGTTCGGGGAGACCTAACGCAGGAACACGCACGACTCGTTCGCCGCCGATTGCGAGCGGCTCACGGCTGGTCGTAAGCAACGTGAGACGGGGACAGCGCGCCAACAGAAGGGTTGCGATGCGGGCACATGCTTCAAGCACATGCTCGCAGTTGTCGATGAGGAGCAGCAGATGCCTGGCCTGAAGCGCTCCCGCCAGCTGCTCGAGCGGTGGGCGGTCGGTCGTCAGGGGCAGGGCGAGCGCCTTGGCAATGGTCGGGAGCACCAGGTCCGGGCGCACAAGGGCGGCAAGCTCAACCAGCACCACACCATCGGCGAAACGGTCACGTTCCTCGGTCGCTGCCGCGAACGCCAGCCGGGTTTTGCCGATACCGCCGACGCCAGTGAGGGTGACGAGTCGGTGCTCGTGCAGGAGGCGTCGAAGCGCGCGCAACTCCTGCTCGCGCCCAACAAAGCTCGATACGGGAGCAGGCAGATGATGAATGGCGCCAGGCTGTTCAGCAGGCATCGACAGCTTCCGCCTCCAATCGCTCCCACGTGCTGGCCGTTGCGCCGCCCGTCCGAGTCGTTCTGCCGGACCGGATCGACGTGAACGAGGTACTGTGGTGCAGGCATGGAGTGTCAGCGTACTCCATAATACACGATGCGGTAACACAGCGCCACGCCCAGCATCGATTGCAGCCTGCACACATGTCCATGCAGCACGGGGCATGAGCACGCCGCGATAGGCTCGATGAGAGGGAAGTGGTCAGCGCTACCCGATGAAAGAGTTGAAGGATCTACTCTGGCCGGCCAAACGAGGAAGTCGCTTGCCTGACACGCACTTTGCGCTCAATCCTCTGTAATGCGCGTTTCCTATCATCAGCCCCCACTGCCACATGCGCTTTCTCGCGATCAGCGTGCTTGCTTGCGCCAAAGCCACCCGCCAGCGACCGCAGCCATGAGGATCGTCGCCACGATGTGGAGCCAACCCGGATCCGGGTGGCCCGGATGCCCAACCCATGCCTCCGGGCCGTGGAGCCGGAGCGGGCGCAATGAAGGAGCGCTGTCCTCCGGGCCGAAGATCGACTTCTGGGCGATGTTCCACCCGTAGTGATAGCCCGCGGCGAACCAGAGGTTGCCCGTCCTCAGTCGCAGGAAGGCGAGGAGGAGGCCGGCCGCGCTCAGCCCCAGGAAGCGCTTCCAGCCCGGGCCGTGGTAGCGTGCGAACAGCGGCACCGAGATCGCCAACGCCGTCGGTAGGCTGAATGCCGCACGCAGCGTATCGAGCCCATACCCACGAAAGATCATTTCCTCGTTGAAGACGAGCATGGCCTCCTGGGCAGCCTTGAGGGCTACGGCTGCAAGGACTGTTTCGCGCTTCAACCCCTGCTCCCATCCCCAGGTTGGCGCTGACATCCAGCCCTTCGCCATCCCAACGCCGAGGACGGCGGCGCTCACGGTGGTGCCGAGGGCGATGCCGCGAGCGAGGTCGGTTAGGTCGGCCGCTGTGGGTTGCCGCGTCCAGGCTGCGCGATCCTCGGGCCGCAGCCGGGTAAAGAGATCCGTGATCGCCACCACACCTGGGAAGGCCTGGGGGTGGACATGCTCCTCAAACGGGTTCTCCGGATCGTATGGCAGCTTGAAGCAGGCGAGCAGCACGCCGACCATTGCGCTGAAGTAGGCGACGCTGCGTGCGGCCGCCGAGGTACGTAGCAACTCAATCACTCCTGAGACCCTGGGATTGTTCACCGTCACGCGACATCCTCCTCATCCATAGCAGCCTCGCTCAGCCGGCCTGCTAGGCCCTGGTCAGATCGTCCGCATCGCGCTCATCGGCCCAGGCCGGCAGCATCACCAGCGGTTCCTCGACGTCCACGCCGCGCGTGATCACCTTCGCCGACACCACCACCGTCACACACGTCCCACCGGACTCGGGATAGGTCCATCTGATCGTCGCCCCAACCGCTTCGGCATACTCCCGCATGTTCCGCACGCCCCAGTGGCCAGGGATTGGCACGATCTCCTGCTGCGGCGGCTCGCCGTCGTTCTGGATCATCAGCACCAGCGGCTCCAGCTCCGCTCCTGGGAAGCGGAGCGTGACCTGGATCGCCGTCGGGCGGCCATGCGTCACCGCGTTGGACAGCGCCTCGCGGGTGATGCGGATCAGCGCCCGCCGCACCTGCTCATCCAGCGGCACGGGTTGGTGTTCGAGCGTGAGCGCGGTCGGCACGCCCCAGCGCGCTTGCATTCCCGCGATCTGCTGCCGCAGGCTCGCAGGGATGCCGAGCGGGTCATCGATCCCGGTTGGCTTCAGCCGCTCGCAGATCAATCGCAGCATCTGGCCCATCGCCGCTTCGCCGGCCAGCACCGTACCAAGACGCTCGCGGATCTCCGGAGTGGTGGACTCCGCGACCAGCCGCTCCAGCATGTCCATGTTATATCGTAGGTGGATGCTCATCACCTCATCGTGGATCTCATTGGCGATCGTGGTCGCGGTACGCTCCTCGACCTGCTGGGCCTGTCGATAGAGGGCGCGGATCATGGCCTGAGCGAGCACCTGGGCCTCATAGCTGGCGCTGTTGGTGAGGGCTAGCGCGGCCGTCTCCAGCAACTGCTCCAGCTCACGCAGGTCGCCGGGCTGATAGGGGTCGTCGTCACCGCGCGGGCCGATCACGACGACCCCCAGGATCGCGCCCTGCTGGTGTCGAATAATACCCCAAAGCGCCACGCTTGGATGAAACACGAGCTCAGCTATAGCCGGCTCAAGGGGAGTCTGGCCAAGCCGCTCCTGGAGCACACTTGCGGTGAGCAGCTGCGTGCCCTGCTGTCGCCAGGGGTCGAGGAGCGAATTGGGGATCACCGCCAGCACATCCAGCTGTTCCGCCATTATGCGAACCATGGCGTCAGAGTCGTGATCCCCCTGGTGATAGATCGCGAGTGGCGGGTTCAGATAGGCCCGCTGAATGCCGGCGCTCAGGAAACGTACCAGTTGTGTCGCATCGAGCGATGTGCCCAGACTCTTTCCCGCCTCACGCAGGACGTTGGAGGCCCGCGCATCGTGCGCGCCCGGCACCAGCCACCGTTGCACCAGGCGAAAGATTGGCACATAGAGCGCCAGACCCACCAGCAGGTTGAGTGCTGGCGTGACGATCAGCTGCTGACTCCGCATCCCAACGATCAGGATGCTCAGGATGCTCAGGGTTGTCAGTGCATGCACCAGCAGCTGGCGTACAAGCTGATCAATGCGCATCAGATCCGCGCGAACGCCGCTGATGAGGTAGGCGAGCGGAATGAGGATGGCGCCGAAGGGAAATGCCGCTGGCGGGATCAGCGCCTGGAGCGCGGCGTTCCCCCACCCGAGCAGCACGAGCAGCGCCCACCAGCAGCCCACCAGCACGCACGCCACTCCAATCAGACGGATCTGCCGACGAACGTGCGCGATCACGGTGGTGCGATAGGCCTGCCAGAGCGTCGCCGCGCTGAGGACGATGCTGGCCAGGTACACATAGGTTACTGCCGTGTCGAGGCGCTCAAACACGACGGTGGTTGCCGACGAAGTCAACACCAGCCCGAGGAGACTGAGCTGCCCCACGCTGATGGCTGCGAGGAGCACCCGCCGAACGCGCCTACTCAGTGCGTTCGGCGTTGGCCGCAGCGGATACCAGTGGTGGATGGCGACCGCAACGGGCGCAAGGACGCTACACTGAATCCACAGCACGCCAATGGTCAGCAGGTACGAGACGACAATCGTCAGCTGGTAGAGCCCAAGGGAGCCTCCCAACAACACCCAGAACCAGGCCGTCCAGCGTAGTCGCCAATCCGTGGCGCGCGGTGACCGGCCAAGCAGATAGCCAGTCCACCAGCAGGTGAGCGCGATCAGCGCCCGCAGGACTTTCTCAACCTGGAGCCAACCATCTGGCACACCGGCCCATGCGACCAGATCGCGCGTCGTTTCCGCTCGAATCACTGTTATAGGCGTCGGGATATCAGCGCTCCACGGCAGCGGTATGAGCAGCAGCCGCGTGTTCACCGCCTGCCAGGGGTAGTCGTAGATCGACGTGATGCGATCCCCTGGCTGCACACCAGCCTGCGCTGCCGACGAGCCTTGTTGGACGGTACGCACCGTGCCGGTATGCAGATCGAGGGCGAGACCCAGGCTCGGCACAGGCCAGAGCAGCAGGGAGGTACCCAGAATGATCGCCAGCACAGCCAGCGCAGCAAATCGAAAGCGAGCGGTCGCGGTCATGCCGCTATCACTGGCCAGGGCGAGCCAGTAGGGGTCGGTGGCGGTAGTTTCGTCGGTACGCCAAATGTGTCGTACAGCAATGCTTGGATCACCGCCCGCCCAGGTTCTGGCAACGGGGTGAGCATGATGCCCAACGCCTGATAGTAGTGGGCATAGATGAGCCCCCATGCCGCTGGCGGCGCGAGCTCAGGTGTGTCTACGCCCTCCTGCGTCGTCCAAGCGCGGGCTAGCGTCAGGGCGGCTGGCTGAGCTGCCTGCGCCTCCGCGTCAACCAGGTCGTCGCGATATTGGAGGAGCATACCGAAGACAAGGCCGGCATTCGTCGCCGCATCGATTAGAGCTCCATCATCTGTCGCCAGAGCGACCGCAGCACCAAGGGCGAGGCCAAATACGGCACCAGTCTTCTGGGCGGCGAGACGCTCGTACGCGTCAAGCGACAGTGGTTGGCTCACCAGGGGGCGATGGAGCGCCGTCAGGTCATCATACTGGCCGACGGCGAGCTCGAGCACGGCAGAGGACCAGAGATCGTGAAGCCGCGCCCCGCATGCCGGCGCGATGCGTTCGGTCAGCTCGTAGAGCTGGCGCTGAGCTGTTGCGTATGCGCTGAAGGCCAGATGATATTGGAGCGCGACAGGAAGTGAGGCAAGCCAGTCGTCACCGACATCATCGCCATCCTGCACATGGTCGAGCAGCAGCGTGGCACTGTAGAGTATGCGCCAGGCGCGCGTGAATCCTGCCAGATGCGTCGGCGTACCGCCGAGCACTATGCCTAGCTGCTGCATGGCGTGGAGCCAGCGCGGCAGTGGGGCAAGCAACGCAGGGCCATCGCAGAGCCGCGCAAGAGCGGTCTTGAAATCAATACCGGAAAGGGCAGGGTGGTGCATCGTGAGCCTCACAGGTCTCAGCTACGCAACGGGACGGGAGCAAGGGCAGGAGGTGCGGCGTGGCCCAGGAGCCTGAGCCACGCCATGCACGGCCGTTAGCAGCCGCGCACGCCCCCACCATAGCCGTTGGCCGACAGAATGATCGGGCCTAGGAGTGCAGCCTGAATGGCGATCTCGCGTAGCCGCGGGAGCGAGCGCAGCACGCGAGCGGTAAACTCGTCCTCGCCATGCGTCGCTGTTTGGGTGCCGTCGGGTTGCTCCTCTGCACCGTCGAGGTGAGCTACAGTCATCTGGTCACGTTCGTCCATCACGGACCTCCTTGGTGACTCGCACCGATGCTAATTTGGTCGGCTGCGAGCCTATGCACCGTGGTTGCCGATCCCGTTGAAAGATTGAATTGTTGTGAAGCTGCAACGGGAGACGCAGTATAGCAGGGTTGATCACCAAGGGGAATATGTGAAAAGGCACGATGAGATGAACATCCTGTCATCTTGTCACGACGTGACTGGCCACACTGTGTCTGAACGCTACGGCACTTCATCGTACGTAGGTTATCGTCAGTACTTACGACGTGTGATCGTACGTTCGGCGATACCACTCCACCAACTGCGTGCGCTCCATACAGCCAGTCTTGCGCCGCATACTCGTGATGTAGTTCTGGGCCGTGTGTGGATTGACGCCCATCTGCTCCGCAATCTGCACCGTACCCAGTCCCTGAACCAGCAGCTTGAGAGCGATCAATTCCTTATGTGAAAGCGAGGTTTGCTGTCTGGCCTGCTCCAGAAACTCCGCCACCACCGGTGAGACAAAGAGCTCACCCATCGCCACAACCTTGATGGCCCGCACCAGTTCGCGCGAGAGCTCATCCTTGGTCACATAGCCCCGAGCACCGGAGTCGAGCAACTCAGGCGCCAGGTCAACCATACTGGAGAAGATCACCACGCCGATCTGGGCATGTTCGCGCTGGAGTCGACTCAGCAGATGCAGGACCGAACCACCCATCCCGCTCACGTCGAGGATGAGGACATCGGGGGTGGTCTGGTTGAGCACCTCGCTCACCGTCGCGAATGAGTTAGCCACGCCGACCAGACCGATCTCAGGATACTGGGCCAGGACGTTCTGCACCCCGTCAACGATGATCGGGTGATCGTCGGCGACAACGACACGGATCGCGGCAGTCATCGGCTTCCCCTTGGTTGCTTGTGATTCCACGTAGGCTTGCAGCCAGCCTCACGCCCAGTATAGATGCCCAAAACGCCATACTACCAATGTGAATAGGCATCAATTTCGACTGTAGGGTCATAAACGAGTGATCTTCGTGCCTTTTCGCATATTCTCAAATAACCTCGCAGCCGCTATGATGACGGTCCAATTTCGAGACCCCGGAGGGAAGGAGCCTTGGTATGAGTACTATTCTGGCTCGATGCATTGGCCTTGCGGGCCAACCCCATATCTCGAAGGACAAGGCGATCTTGTACCTCCACCGCAAAGGCAAGATCCGCCGTTGTGAGGCACAGGTTGCGGTGCTGGACTACTTCGGAATACAGCGCGAGGAGATGAGCGAACTTCTGGGCATCGCAGTCCAGACGGTCGATAAGTACTGGACGCGGCTCTACGCCACCACCGGCCGGCAAGGTCGAGAGGCCGTACGGGCCTGGGTCGAAGAGATGCTCGCTCAAGCGATCGCTGAGGATTCAGCCGGCGCGACACAGTGAGCATTGCCGTATCCACACCTTGCACAGCGCCTCTCATTGCCTGTCATATGTGCTGTCTAGAGGTGCGTCCGCGTTTTTGTCCGAGATTTTGTCCAGTTCACACGAGCCATGCACACCCCTAGACTACCTTCAGGCACCCTTTTCTGCTGTAGGAATAGGAATGACTGCTCCGCTCGCGTGGATCTCACAGTCGCTGCTGCTCCTGTTCGTGGCGAGTGCGCTCACAGGATGCGGCTCAGTCGTGACCTACGCCGATGTCCAGCAGACGGCGCAGGTCGGCGGCTGCTGGCCCAATCGGCCGGCCTACCCGACGCCGCCCCCGGTCACCGTCACCCCCGCCGTCCCGCTGCCCCCAACCCCGGTCGGCACCGCCTGGCCGACCGGCGTGCCCTCGCCGACGCGCCTGCCGACCACCACGCCCTACCCGCGCTGCCCGGCGGCCCCCGGCGAGACCCTGGCCCCTTGGCCGACGCCGGTGCCGGCCCCGCCACACTACCCGACGATGGAAGAGACCCGCGCCGGCGGCGGCAGCGGCCTGAAGACCACCATCCAGCTCCCTGAGGTCATCCTCACCACCGATATCGCCGTCCACCCGACCGAGGGCTGGCCGGCGGTTGCCGCCGTCGCTTGGTCGGCCAACGCCAACCCCGAGCGGGCCTATGTCATCGTCTACAACCCGCACACGCGCAGCTGGACGCCCGCCCACCAGGTCGATATCGGCCCGACCGCGCTCGGGCGCTACACGCGCACCGTCGAGGTGGCGATCACGGGCGACGGGATCGTCCACGCCGTCTGGGGCATGAGCGACCCCGACTTCTCCGACAACGACCCGCCCGCGCGGGTCTGGGCGGCGGAGAGCCGCGACTATGGACTCACCTGGAGCGCGCCGCAGGTCGTCGGCGACGACTGCCGGAAGGTCAATGGCCTGGCCGCGACCCTCGACGGCTGGCTGGTGACGGGCCTCGTCTGCAATGTGGGCGCCTCGCAGGTGCAGCCGGCGATCGCCACCCGCAGCCCGGATGGCGTCTGGACGCTGGAGCGGCTGCCCGGCGCGATCTGGTACTTCAGCGACGGGGCCGTCGCCATCGCCGACGACGGCGGGGCCAGCCGGGCCACCGTGTTCTTCCTCACCGGCCCGAATGGGCAGGTGGTCGCCCCGCCGCGCGTGCTGCGCTTCGCCAAGACCCTGGGCAGCGCCGACCCCTGGCAGCTGGACACGCAGGATGTGACCATCCCCAGCGTGGACCCGGGGCCGCGCGGCTGGCATGCCCGCGCCCTGGTCTATCGCCCGACCGGGGCGACCCAGGATGTCGTCACCTTCATGTTCTCCGACGCCAGCGCCTGGAATGTGTATGCGATCACCTCGTTCGATGCCGGACGCAGCTGGCGCGCCCCCGAGCTGGTTGCCGCCCCGGCCGGCACGGAGCGCATCGCCTTCGCGGCCCCGGCCTACGACGTGGCGACCAACCGCCTGCTGGCGATCTGGACCTGCTGCGTCGAGGGCGGCTGGAACGATGCTGCGCCGAGCACGCACTATCTGCGCTGGTCGACGCCCGGCAGCGGCGTCTGGCACGACCCCACGCCCGGCCAGCGCGTGCCGCTCATCCTCGGGGCGCGGGCGGTGGGCGAGACCGTGACCGCCCAGGCCCGCAACGCGCGCAGCGCCTGGGTGGCCTGGGTCGAGGGCGGCAAGGCCGTCGAGGTGCGCGCGTTTGACTTCACCACCGTGCTGCCACGCCCGTAGGAGGGCCTCATGCGCAATCCGCTCACCATCATTGGTGCCGCGCTCCTCACCCTGCTGGTCCTGGGCTGCGGCGCGGCCGGCGTGCTGGAGACCAGCGGCGCGCCGCGCTGGGCTTGCCCGATCCCGACGCCGCTGCCCTGGGGTACCGCCGGGCCGGTCAAGGAGGTCATCACCCACACCCGCCCGATCACCGACGGCGGCGACTGGGACGAGCTGATCTATTTCGCCGAGTGGGAGCGCGAGTACCCCAACGCGGGCGGGCCGCCCTTCCCCTCGCCGACACCCTACGCGCGGGTGGGCACCAACTACATTCTCGGCCAGCGCATCGAGGTTGGCCCGCTCCACGTCACGGTGAATGCCCAGGCCGGGCCGGTGGTGACGGGCTACCCCGGCATCCCCGACGGCACCCGGCAGCTCGACTATATCGACCTGACCTGGGTCAACCGGGCGCTGGTCGCCATCCCGATTGCCTACCCCGAGCGGGTGCGCCTGCGCGCGGTGAAGACTCCCGGCGGCGCGGTGGTCTCGGACGCCACCTGGGCCTACTCCAAGGCGGCGCAGGAGATCGCCGGGGGCGCGGCGCTGCCGGAGCTGATCCCGCCGGGGACGAGCACGGTGCGCGTGCCGGTGCTGGCCCCCGTCGGCGTGCCCGAGACGGTCGAGCTGATCTTCATCGGCAATCCGGCGGCCAGCTATCCCATGCCGAGCAGCACCCCGGTGGCTGGGCTCACGATCACCCCCGACGCGCCGCTGGCCACGCGCACGCCGACGCCGACGGGCAACCCGCTGCTCCAGGACCGCACCCCGCAGTTCATCAGCGTGCAGTGGACGGCGACGACCTGGGTGCCGCCGGGCGGGGAGGCGTGCGGCGACCCCGGCGCGCTGACCGACTGGGGCAACGACGTCGGCAGCGCCTGGGGCGAGCCGGTGCTGGTCGGCGGGCCGCCCCCGCCGCCCGGGGCTAGCCGCCTGGTCCAGGTGGCCCTGGCCCAGGTCGGCAAGCGCTACGTCTGGGGCAGCAAAGGCCCGACGACCTTCGACTGTAGCGGGCTGGCCAGTTGGAGCTACGCCCAGATCGGCATCGGCATCCCCAACGGCTCGCGCAGCCAGTTCGCCGGGATGACGTCGGTCGACGCGGGGGCGATCCAGCCCGGCGACCTGATCTTCTTCGCCATCGACAGCCCCACCCGCATCGACCACGTCGGCATGCTCGCCGATGTCAACGGCGACGGGGCCTGGGACCTCATCCACGCCGCCAGCCCCGCGCTGGGCGTGCGGGTGGACTATGGCGTCTTCACCTCGGCCTACTACCAGCCGAAGATCCGCGGCTTTCGCAGCGCCCGCTAACGACGAGGAGACGCACGATGCACGATCTTATGACCACACCCGAGCGGGCGCGACGCCGGCGGATCGGCTGGCTCGCGCTGGCCCTGGCCATCGCGCTCCTGCCGGAGGTCAGCGCCGCGCAGGGCGATGCTCTGACCGTGACCCTGCGCGATGCGGCGGATCAGGGGATCGCCGGGATCACGATCATCGTGCGCAGCGAGGATGGCCAGGAGCTCGCTCGCCAGCTGAGTGATAGCGACGGGACTGCCCGCTTTGGCGATCTGCCCTCAGTGGTGCGCGTGGCCGTCGACGGCCAGCCGCGTAACGCCCCCAGCCTCTACCAGCTCGGCGACGACGCCCAGGGCGTGCGGCTGGCCCTTGACGTGGGCGCGGCCCCGACCGTGCTGTATCTCCGCGCCGAGCGTGACGGGCTGGTGCTGCCCGACCCGGCGACCATGCTCAGCCTGGAGGTGGGCGGCCCAACGGTCGCCCCGCCCCTGCCGACGCTGGCCAGCGCCACGTCCGCCCCGCTACCCACCCGGATCGACCCGAGCGCGCCCGCTATTCTGGTCGTTGGCGCGCCCCCTGCCCCTGACCCGCCCGCTCCGCGCTGGGCGCCGGTCGCCGTTCTGCTGGTGATCATCGCCGCCCTGGTTGGGCTGCTGGCCCTGCGCTGGCGGAGGGCGCACCCGTGAGCCGGCGGTCGCACATCCCACAGCGGTCGCACATCCCCTCCCGGCACCTGGCGGTTGGCCTGCTGCTGCTCGCCGCGCTCGCCGTCCATGCGGCGTTCCCGCGCCCGGCCTGGGCGGCCTGCGGGCCGCTCGACATGGGCGCCTGCGTGGACAACGCCGAGTACAGCTTTTACTACGGCATCGCCTCCATGCTCTGGAGCATCAACCGATGGCTGCTCGTGCTCGCCTACCAACTCGACCAGCTGCGGGCCTGGCTGATCACCGTCGCCTTCACCAGCGCCTACCAGTGGCTGACCGCCTTCATCGGGCCGGTCTACGCGCCGGTCGCCATCGCCGCCCTGACCCTGGCCGCCATCCTCTTTATGCTCGTGCCGCTCACCGGCGAGAGCGGCTTCGTCAGCATGCGCCACGTGATCACCTGGGCCGTGCTCACCCCGCTCATCCTGACCGTGGCCGGGCAGATGATCGCCCAGGCCGAGCAGCTGCGCAGCGACGTGAGCAGCCGGCTCTTCTCCCAGATGAGCGCCGCGACCCCAGGCGCGATCTTCGGCGCCCCCGGCACGGATATGCCGTCGCCGACCGCGCTCTACCCGTCCAACCCCTGCGGCAGCACGCTGAGCCGCACCACCGCCGGGCTGGGGATGGACGCCCTGGCGGCGACCCTGCTCTACGCCGACGCCGGCGACATCCACTGCCCCGACGCGCGCGGGCCGAGCCGCGACATCCCCGACGGCTTCTACCGCGAGCCGCCGGCCTACGCCTACGACGGCACCGTCGGCGACCTGGATAGCGCCGTCGAGCGGCGCGGCTGGGTCGAGGGCATGCAGCGCGGCATGAACCGCCTGCTCCAGGGCCTGCTGCCCTCGCTGCTGGCGGTGCTGGAGAGCCTCATCCACCTGATCTTCTCGCTGAGCATGGCCCTGCTCTGGCTCTCGCTGCCGATCGGCCTGATCTTCGTCTGGTTCCAGCAGACCGCCGCGCCGGTGACTTCGGTGCTGCGCCGGGCCGCCTCGATCCTGCTGGTCTCCTGGACCTCCAGCATTGTGATGGGCTTCCTGAGCGCGGCGCTGATGGCGGCGGCCCAGCTGGGCAACGCCGGGGCCTACACCGGCATGGCCGTGGGTGGCCTGTTCCTGATGGGCTACCTGGGCTTCGTCGCGCTGACCACGCTCTGGAAGAGCATTGGCACGATCGAGCAGGCGGCGCTCCAGGCCACTGGCCTGACCCTGACGCAGCCGCTCCAGCAGGCCGCGCAGATGACGACTGCCGCCGTGGCCGGGGTGGCGACCGGCGGAGCGACCTACCTGGGCGTGGCCGCGATGGGCGCGGCGGCGGCGGCGCAATCCCGCGACGCCGCGCCGGGCCAGCGAGTGGCGTACACGGCGGCGGCGATGGCCGGGCGGCTGCCGGGGATGGGCGCGGTCGGCGAGGTGGCGGCGGCGATGGGCTGGATCGGCACCGACTCGGCGACCTACCAGGGCCTCTACGCCGGCGACCGCAGCCGGCACAACTGGCGCTCGGCCCGGCTCCAGATCGAGCGCGACGGCCCGGCGCTGGGAGCGCCCGCCGCATCCGGTTCGGCAGGCTCTGGGCCGACGGCACGTGGTGGCTCCTCAGGCGGTGCTGCCCCCCGCAGCCCGGCAGGATCGCGTGGACCATCCGGCGCAGCTGGCGCGCAGGGGCAGCCAGGGCCGTTGGGCTTCGCTGGCGCGATGGGTGCCCCCGGCGCTGCGGGAGCTGCCGGTGTTGCGGGTTCGCAAGGCCAGTCGGGCCAGCCAGGGCAGCCCGGCGCTACGGGCATTGCCGGCGCTTCCGGATCTGCTGGTATTCAGGGCCAATCGGGGCAGCCTGGCGCTTTGGGCGCTCCTGACGCGACCGGTGCCTCTGGCGCGTCTGGCCAACCTAGCCCATCGGGACAGTCCGGCCCTCTGGGCACGGCTGGCGCTTCCGGCGCTTCCGGCGCTCCTGGTGTTCAAGGCCAGTCGGGACAGCCCGGCCAGCCGGGCGTTGTCGGCGCTACCGGCGCTGTTGGCGCTCAGGGCCAACCTGGCACTCCTGGCGCTACAGGTAGCTCTGGCGCAGCTGGTGCGCAGGGCCAGTCGGGTCAGCCTGGCACTTCGGGTGTCGCCAGCGCTGCTGGTCTCCCGATTCAGTCACGGCAACCCGGCTCATCAGTGGTTGCGACACCGCGCGTCGGCACAGCCCAGGCGAGCGCCCATCTGTCCGCCGACCATCCCCACGTCGCATATGCCGCCGCACAGATCCCGCCGTTGCCGAGCCGCCTGCATACCGGCGAGGACTGGCAGTACGTCGGCTCGGCGGAGGGCGC
>CAIWXH010000732.1 GCA_903916565.1 uncultured Oscillochloris sp.
GCTGCTCTGGGGCGCTTATCACCAAGGGGCCGACGGCGAGTCGCACATCAGCCTCGAACTCTTCACGCTGGCCGACTTGGCCGAAGCCTACCCGCGTTATAGCCGCTTCTTTCAGGTTCAGACGCCGCTGGAGAGCCTGCCCCTGGGCCTGCGCGAGCGCCTACGCAAGCCGCTGATGCTGCGTATGATCGCTGAGAGCTACCGCGATGGCCCGGTGGTGCTGTCGGCCCGTGGTTTTAGCCTCGGCCTCTTCCGTCGTTTCTACGACGAGCGGGTGCGCCAGCGGCGCGAACAGCTTTTTATGGACGAGCTGGCCAATGAGTTGCTGCGACGTGGTCAGACGGCGGCCCCGCTGCACGAACTGGCCTATAACGAGCGGCTGCGTGATGAACTGCTCAGCGAAGATCCTGACTCGACCTACATCCGGCTGCTTGATGGCGGCATTCTGGCCGAGCTGGGCGGCGACCTTTACACGGGCGAGGTGGTGAGCTTCGCCTATGCCGAGCTAGGGGCATACGTTCTGGCCCGGCACCTGTTGCGCGACCCCGGTGCCCGTGGCGGGCTGCCCGCCGCCGTGGCTGCGCTGATGGCGCGCTCGCGTGGCTTCCCCTTGGCCTTTGATGTGGCCCGCACCGCGCTGCTGATCGCCCGTCAGCCCGAGGCGTTCGCCGAGTTGGCCCAGTCGTCCGATATTGAGCTGCGTGAACTGGTCGCCCAGACGCTTGTCGAGTTGCACGCTGACGAGCCAGCCGCCGCCGCCGAGCTAATTAAGAACCTCTGCCAGCGCGAGTCGGACGAGGCCCGCCGCACTGGCCTCAAGGCGGCCTACTATATTGGGCCACGCGCCCGTGAGATTTTCCTCTGGGCAGCGGGCCGGGGCAGCCCTGCGCTGCGGCGTGTCGCCCGCGACACGCTCTACCTGACGTGGCACCACGACCCCGAGTTTACCTACGGGCTGCTGCGCGACTTGGTCGCCCGCGTCGGCCCTGGTGCCCTGCGCGACCTGCGGAATATCCTTGAGTTCTTCTTCGAGCTGTCGGTGGTGATCTACAACAATCACCCCGAGCGCCCCGATGTGCGCGATACGACGGTGGATCTCTATTATGAACTGGCCCGCCAACGCCTGCACCTCGACATCCTCAACACCGGGATGTTTGGCAAGACCATCGAGGATCTGATCTTCCAGGCGGTGGCGAGCGCCTTCTCGCAGCCTGTCCTCGACGCCGTGCTGATGGCCGAGGTGGTGCCCATCGAACAGTTCTTCGCGCTGCCCCAAGCGGAACGCGCCATTCTGGTGCATGTTGCGCCGCTCTTTGACCCGGCCACGCCCTTGGTCGCTTATGCGGGTGAAATCGAGGCGCTGCTGCGCTCGGAGAATGTGTTTTTCAACCTCGTGGCGATCACGCAGATCGCGCTGCACGCCGCCGAAAACCTCTCCGCCGCCGAGCCGGTCATCCGGGCGCTGTTCGAGCGCCTGCCCAGCGAGGGGCGGCTCTGGCTGCTGCTTAGCTTTAGCGTGCGCCTGCCCACCACGCCGCCAACATGGGCACCGCTGATCGAGTGGCTCACCGAGCGGATGTTTGTGGAACACCCCGCGATTATCTATGGCGAGACCCCGAGCATCCTCCAGCGCCTCGCCGATGTGCTGCTGCTGCCCCTTGGGCACGTCTACGGCAAGGTCGGGCAGACGATGCCGCTGATCGAGTTGATGCTGCAAGACGGTCTGATCCGTAACGATGAGCGGCTGGTCGAGCGGGTCGTCGCTGGCTTAGCCGCCGTCGGTTTTTACTACCCCGCGCCGGTTTTCCGCATGTTGGGCGATATGCTCACCGCACGCGAGGGGCGCGTCCCCGTCGCGCTGGTGTCAACCCTGGCGACCATCCGCACAATGCACCTCGATGCCGTGGATGTCTTTATGACCCGCCACGAGCTGAGCGATGAGATCCAGCGCCGGGTGGCGGCGGCCGCTGATGTCGAGCTGGTGCGGCGCTACATTGACTGGCTGGGCCTCTATAATCAGGTCGTCCACTCGTGCATGTACTACCCGAAGATGCGCCGCCAGATGGCGATGGCCCTGATGGAGATGGTGGCACAGGCCAAGACGCCCCAAGAGGTGATTGGCGCCTACACGGCGACGGCGTTTCGGATGCTGCGCGAGGCTGGCTTTAAGCTGAGCGAGTGGACGACGCCGTGATCAGTCGGGGGTGCCCCCGACCTGCGCTTCGCGCTGGCGGAGGTGGGCCTCAAGGCTTGCCAGGAGCGTGGGTAGACTGACGGGCTTGACATAATAGGCGTCAGCGCCCGCCGCTAGGCAGCGCTCGCGATCCCCCGGCAGCGCCAGCGTCGTCATGACGATCAGCGGGAGACAGCGCATCTGCCCCTCGGCGCGCAGTTGGCGCAGTACCGCCGGCCCGTCCAGCCCTGGCATCTGAAGCTGAAGCTCCCCGGCGCATGCGCGATCAGCGCCTGAAAGCGGTGCTCAGTCTGTCTAAGCTGCTCGGCGGCACCCGTGCGCTCAGGTGCGGCCCTTCGCGCTCAAGGTGCGAGTCAGCTTGGTCACAGGCCAAACTGGCGTTCAGCGTTCCAAGCCGTTGACCACGCCGTCTGGCATCCAGTTCCTGTTCAGCCTTGGCTAAGCGCGCCCGCAGCGCTTGATTGGCTCTGACCAGCGCTTCGCTTGATCGTCGTTGTCCCGCCATCATGTACCTGTTGACGTAGCCCTGTGTTGTGTATGTCCGTCATTAGCATGCTATGATTATGCTGCACATCATGTGGAGCGTCAATGGTCGCTTGGAACGGCGCGTATCGCGCACAACACCCGCGTCTGCTAAACAAAAAGCGAATCTCAGTGGCAGGGTGTTCATCGCTTGTTCATCAAAGAGAGGTAGATTGCACAGGCTATGGCGTAAAGGCACCGCTAATCGAAGCGCCTTGTTGATCGTTATGTATGACCCTAAAGGGCACCATGAACACAGCGAACTACCTGCTCGAAACCGGCGCAGACCACCGTCTTGCGCTCATCGACGGTGAGCAGAGCTACACCTACGGCGAGCTACGTGCAGCGGTCGTGGCGCTTACGCATGCGTTAGTTGCTAACGGGGTGCAGCCGCAAGCGCATGTTGCCATCTTTGGCCCAAACACGTATTTCTGGATCGCTGCCTATCTTGCGATCCTCAAGCTTGGTGCCGTTGCCGTGCCCTTTTCGCCTGCGGCCAAGCCAGCCCAACTCGCCGAGATGCAGAAGCTGGTGGCGTGCCAAGTGGTCTGTGCCCCGGCGGCGCAGCTCACCCCGGCGCATCGCACGGTTTTTGGCGACTGCGTGGTGATCACCGAGGCGGCGCTGACGGCTGATCTATCGGCGGGGCCAGTTGGGCCAAGCAGCGCCGAGGTTGCGCCCACCCAGCTTGCTGCGCTGATGCTCACCTCGGGCACCACCGCCCGTCCGCGTGCGGTCTGCGTGACGCATCGCAATATCCAGGCCAACACCAACTCGATTATTGCTGCGCTTGAGATCGGGCTGGATGATCGGATGCTGGTCGTGCTGCCCTTTCACTACTGCTTTGGCACCTCGCTGCTCCATACACATCTGCGCGCAGGTGCCACCCTGGTTTTGGCCAATAACGCCGCCTTGCCTGAGGTGCTGCTCAACGAACTGGAAGCCCATAGCTGCACCAGCTTTGCGGGTGTGCCGTCGGTCTACCAGTTGCTCTTGCGGAACTCGACCTTTCCCCGGCGCAGCCTGCCCGCGCTTCGCACCTTTCAGCAGGCCGGGGGCAAACTTCAGCCAGTGTTGATCGAAGAGCTGACCGCGCTGCGGCCCACGGCGCGGATCTTCATTATGTATGGGCAGACCGAGGCGACCGCCCGGCTCTCGTACCTGCCGCTTGAGCAGATGCAGGCCAAGCGGGGGTCGATTGGCCGGGGCTTGCCGGGCGTTAAGCTGCGTGTGGTCAATGAGGCGGGCCAGGAGGTTCGTCCCGGCGAGGTCGGCCAGATTATCGCTTACGGCGAGAATGTGACCGCTGGCTACCTCAACGACCCCGAGTCGACGGCGCGCACGTTTGTTGGCGGGGCGCTGCATACCGGCGATCTCGCCACCGTCGATGCCGATGGCTACATCTACATTGTTGATCGGCAAAGCGACTTTATTAAGCCGCTGGGCCACCGCGTCAGCAGCCACGAGATCGAGGCGTGCGTGCTGGCGCTGCCCGATGTGCTGGCCGCCGCCGCCATCGGCGTGCCCGACCCGCTGCTTGGCGAGGCGATTAGGGTGTACGTGACGCTGCGGCCAGGGGCGGTGCTGGACGAGCAGGCGATGCTTGCCCACTACAAGCGCACGCTGCCGCGCTATATGACCCCTAAGCAAATCGTCATTCTGGCGCAACTGCCAATGAATAGTCAGGGCAAGGTGCTGAAGACGGCCCTGCGCCAGTTGGTCTAGCGTACGCTGCAAACCAGACCGTCTTCTACGGCGAATCACGCACGGTAAGCGCGATCTCGCGCCAAGCCGCCAAGCCGCCAACTAGCCGTGTGCGTGGGGTACGCCGAATGGTCAAGCGGAAATCGTTGCTTCTGAACCTGGCCTAGCCTGCGTTATTACGCTGATACAAAAGGACTTCTGATGTGTGGCATCGCGGGCACCTTAAACCTGACCCAACCGTTTGGCACGCCGCTGCCGAATCTCCAGGCGATGCTTGCGATGCTCACCCATCGCGGGCCAGAGGAGGCCGGTTTCTACGTTGATGGCGCGGTCGGCTTGGCCCACGCTCGCCTCAGCATCGTCGGACTCAGCAACGGTCTCCAGCCGATCCCGAACGAAGATGGCAGCATCTGGGCGATTTGCAACGGGGAGTTTTTCAACTACGTTGAGCTGCGCGAGGCGCTGCGGGCCAGAGGGCACGTTTTCAAGACGGCGTCGGACACCGAGGTGCTGGTGCATCTCTACGAGGAGCAGGGCTGGGCGGCGACCCGTGAGCTGAATGGGCAGTTCGCGTTTGCCCTCTGGGACAGCACGCGGGGCCGCCTGCTGCTGGGGCGCGACCGCCTTGGGGTGCGCCCGCTCTTCTACACGGTCTGCAACGGCCAGTTGCTGTTTGCCTCAGAGTTGAAGGCGCTGCTGGCGGGCGGCATTCCGCGCCAGCTTGACCGGCGGGCGCTGGCCCAGGTTTTTACCACGTGGTCACCGCTGCCGGGCCGCACGATTCTTGAAGGGGTCAGCGAGGTCTTACCCGGTCACATTCTCTTCGCCACGACCGGCTCGCCCAAGCTGACCAGCGAGCAGTACTGGCGGCTGAGTTTCCCCGCGCTGGGCGAGCTTGAGCAGCGCAGCACTGAGGAGTATGTCGCGGAGATTCGCACAACCCTGACGGACGCCACGCGCATTCGCCTGCGGGCCGATGTGCCGGTCGGTGCCTATCTCAGTGGCGGATTGGACTCGACCCTGATTTCGAGCCTCGCCCAGGCGCAGTTGCCGCATCAGCTTCACACCTTCTCGGTGGCCTTTCACGACCCGGCCTTTGACGAGCGCGCCTACCAATATCAGGTCGCCAAAACGCTCGGCACGCTGCACCATGTTATTGAGTGCGACGCCGACTCCATTCGCGCCACCCTGCCCGCTGTCCTCTGGCACACCGAGGTGCCGCTGCTGCGGCTCACCCCGGTGCCGATGTACCTGCTCTCGCAGCTTGTGCATGCACATGGCCTGAAGGTGATGCTTTCGGGCGAAGGGGCCGACGAGTTTTTCGGCGGCTACGACATTTTCAAAGAGACGCTGGTGCGCCGCTTCTGGGCGCGCAACCCTGGCTCGCGGCTTAGGCCGCTGCTGCTGCGGCGCTTGTACAGTCACATCAGCGACCTGCAAAACATCTCGCCCGCGCTGCTCCAGCGCTTTTTCGGCCAAGGGCTTACCGAGACGGATCGGCCCGACTACAGCCACATGCTGCGCTGGCAGAATACCAGCCGAGCCAGACGCCTCTTTGCGCCCGACGTGACGCAGGCGCTGGCCGATTATCAGGTCATGGACGAGCTTGCGGCCAATCTGCCCGCCGAGCTGATGAACTGGGAGCCGCTGGCGCGGGCACAGTACCTGGAGATTACGACGTTTCTTTCGACCTATTTGCTTGGCTCGCAGGGCGACCGGGTGGGCATGGCGCATGCGGTCGAGTGTCGCCACCCCTTCCTCGACCATCGCGTCGTCAGCCTAAGCAACCGTATCCCGGCGCGGCTGAAGGTGCGCGGGCTGCGCGGCGAAAAGTACGTGCTGCGCCAAGCCGCGCAGGGTCTTGTGCCAAACGAGATTATTGCGCGGGAGAAGCAGCCCTACCGAGCGCCAATCCGCAGCGTCTTCAGTGGCCGCCCGCTGCCCGACTATGCCCAGGAACTGCTGAGCGAGCGGCAGCTCCGCGCCACGGGCATCTTCGCCCCCGAAGCCGTCAGGCTGCTGCTGACGAAGGTGCAAAACTCGCCCGCGCTGAGTGAAGTTGACCAGATGGCCTTCATCGGCGTGCTGAGTACGCAGATGATCAACAGCTACTTTATCGAAGACTGGAACGCGCACGCGGCGGCCCGTCGTCGTGCGCTACCCATGACCGATGTGGGCGCGCAAGTGGTGGGCGGTGAGGGAAACCTGTAGTGGTTCACCACTTGCCGCTGCCCCTCTCCCCCGGCCCCTCTCCCACACGGGGAGAGGGAGGATTCCGCAGCAGGAAGTGTTCGACTCCCCCTCTCCCGTTCTGGGAGAGGGGGCTGGGGGGTGAGGGGCATAAGACGGTAACGTAAAAGCAGCCTAGTTTTGTTACGACAAGGAGGAAGCCAGTGCCGTTCGGAACTCATGTCCTTACCATTGATCCAGAGCTTGAGACCGCGCACATCGTCACCGTGCTGCGCCAGACAATTCAGCAGGACTTTCGCCGCAAGGGGGCCATCGTCGGGCTGAGTGGCGGCATCGACTCGGCGGTCGTTTTGGGGCTGGCGGTCAAAACTTTTGGCCCCGAGCGCGTGCTGGCGGTCATGATGCCCGAAAAAGCCTCTAGCCCGGTGAGTGAGCAGTACGCCAAGCAGCTTGCGGACAAGTATGGCGTGACCGCGATTACGGAGGATCTTACCGCTGGGCTGGCGGGGCTGAATTGTTACGAGCGCCAGGACGAGGCCGTGCGCTCGGTCTTCCCGGATTACGACCCTAGCCTGGACGCGATTAAGCTGGTGCTACCGACGGATCTGCTGGAGCGTGGGAGCCTGAATGTCTACTCGCTCAGCCTGAGTCGGCCCGGTGGCGCAGAGCGGCGGCGGGTGCTGCCGGTGGCGGCCTACCTTCAGATTGTGGCGGCCTCGAATATGAAGCAGCGCTCGCGCATGCTGATGGTCTACTATCACGCCGAGCAGCGCAACTACGCCGTGATTGGCACGGCCAACCGCAACGAGCACGCCCAGGGCTTTTTTGTCAAGTATGGCGACGGTGGGGCCGATATTCAGCCGATCCAGCATCTGTACAAGACCCAGGTGTATCAGTTGGCGCACTATCTGGGGGTCACCCAAGAGATTATTGACCGCACGCCGACCACCGACACCTACAGCGCCGAGCAGACTCAGGAGGAGTTCTACTATCGGCTGCCGTTCGATCTGATGGATCTGATCTGGTACGGTCTCGACCACGAAGTCCCGGCGGCTGAGGTCGCGGTGGCCTTACAGCTCAGCACGCAGCAGGTCGAGAACGTCTACCGCGATCTGGCGCAGAAGAGCCGCTCGACCGCGTATCTGCGGGCCAAGCCGCTGATGGTGCGCTAAGACCAGGTTTCAGGTGCCTGGTTTCAGGTTTCAGGCCGAGCGCTTTGCGTACACCTAGACTGTAAAGCATCCACAAGCCTTGTCTAAGGGCTTGACTATTGTGACGGAGGGGGAGGGTGTTTAGTGGGAGGGCTTGGCCCTCCCTAAACACCCTCCCAGATGGGCCTTCTGTTTGCGCCAAGTATCTAATGCGAGAGGAGCCTGGAGTGGAGATCAAGGAACGCATCCGCGAGTTCATCGTTAGCAACTGCCTGTTCGGCGATACAAGCTTTGATTTGCGCGACGATACTGCATTGCTCGACTCAGGAATTATCGACTCGACGGGGGTAATCGAGTTGGTATTGTTCCTCTCCGAGGCGTTTGGCTTGGACGTGCCGCCGGAGGACATGCTCCCGGCGAATTTCAACTCACTTGGTCAACTGACCAGCTATGTGCAGCAGCGGATTCCGGTGGCGTCTGCGCTGTGATTTATGGGATTGGGGTCGATCTGACGGACATTGAGCGCGTTCGCAAGCTGTTGGCTGGACGGCGCGAGCGCGCCCTTCAGATCATCTTTCGTCCGACCGAGCTTGAGCAGGTACGGGCGGTTGCGCCACTGCGCGAGGCCAGCTACGTCGCGGGGCGACTGGCGGCGAAAGAGGCCGTGCTGAAAGCGCTGGGGACGGGCATCGGGCCGCTGGCATTCCACGAGATTGCGATTACGCGCACCGACGCAGGTCAGCCGGGCGTCCAGATGTATGGCCGCGCAGCCCATCTAGCCGAGGAGCTTGGCATTCGTCGCTGGCACCTCTCGATCAGTCACGAGCGCGGCATGGCGATTGCGTTTGCGGTCGCCGAACAAGACTTGGCCGCGTGAGGGCGCTTATCGCAATCATCTGGGAGTTATGCCGCACATAGCGCTGGTCGTCGGGGCGCAGCATGCTGCGCCCGTACGGTTTGGCTCGTGGATGATGGATGACTAGGATAGGATTGCTAGAGCTGAAAGGTATGAACCCATGCGCCTCTTTACTGGCTTGGCGCTTGTTGTGCTGGTGAGTCTTGGGAGCGTCGGCTGTACGCGGCAGCAACCGTTAGCTGAAGAGGTGTCTCCAGTGGAATTGAACAGCTTGGCCCAAAAGAGCATCTTTTTCGGTCACCAGTCGGTGGGGTGGAATATCATTCAGGGCATTGAGGAGACGCTCAAAGCGCAGCCGACGGTGACGCTGACCATTAGACAGGCTGAGCGCATTGACGCGACGCAGGGGCCGGCGTTCGTCCATGCGGAAATCGGCCAGAATTACGACCCGCTATCGAAGCTCCAAGCCTTCGAGCGCCTCGTGCGGGCTGGGATTGGCGACCGGGCGCAGATCGCGTTTTTCAAATTCTGCTACGTCGATTTCGACAAAAACACGGATGTTGATCAGCTTTTTACAGCCTATCAGCAGACCATGGCCGATCTGAGTCAGGCGTACCCGCAGACGACCTTTGTCTACGTTACGGCACCGCTGATGGCACCGGAACAGGGGGCCAAAGCGCTGCTCAAGCGCCTGCTTGGGCGCAACGACGAGGCGCTGGCCAATCTGAAGCGGCATCAGTTCAACGAGCGCTTGCGGCGCGCGTACGCGGGCAACGCGGCGCTCTTTGATCTGGCCGCGCTCGAAGCAACCTACCCCGACGGCACGCTCTGCACGGTCACGGTGGCGAATCAGACGGTTCCGTGTCTGATCGTCGAGTATACGGACGACGGTGGGCATCTGAACGGGCTGGGACGCCAAGTGGTTGCGGCACAACTCCTGAAGTTTCTGGCCAAGCTGGATTAAGGTTTCAGGTGCTAGGGTTCAGGTTTCAGGTGCTAGGTTGCAGGTTTCAGGTGCTAGGTTGCAGGTTTCAGGCCGAACGCAGCAGCATAAGGATTATCAGCCATGGATTGCACACGCAGCGTCGTACATGAAGATGGTGCGACGTATCGTCGCAGCAGGCACACGATCCTCCAGCGGCTGCGCGCCTATCTCAGGGGCCAGCGCTCGCAGGTGCATGGCAAGACCCTGCTGGCCTACGCGCTCTGTGCGCCCTTGCCGAAATATGTAGGGGCCGAGATCCGGGCCGCGATTCTCCGCCGTATCGGGTTCACGATTGGGGCCAATTCAGGCTTCTTTGGCACTCCGACGCTTTTTGGCACCGGTGACTACTATAAGCGCCTGGTGATTGGCAGCGACTGCTGGATCAATCTTGGCTGTTACCTGGAGCTAAACGCGCTCGTCCAGCTTGGGGATCACGTCAATATTGGCCCGGATGTGATGATTCTGACCGGCTCGCACGAGATGGGCACGGAGGGGTGCCGTGCGGGCCGGTTTACGACGCTGCCGGTGACGATTGATAGCGGGGCCTGGATCGGTGCGCGCTGTGTTATTCTGCCAGGGGTGACGATTGGCAAAGGCGCGGTGATCGCTGCCGGGACGACGGTTCACCGTGACGTGCCGCCAAACATCATAATGATCGGCACGCAGGGCATGCCCATTGACAAGTGGATGGCGCTGACCAAAGCGGGCGCTGCTACCCGGTGAAGCGCGTTCGCGCCAAGCCGCCTGCGCCAATGGGGTAACGTACGCCTGCTATCATTCCCTTGCCAGGGGTGGATGGCCTGTGTTTGGGTCGTCTACCCTGGATCGCAAAGGCATCGCTATGGCCCCTAAGACCGGCTCACTCCCCGACGAGCGCGAACGACTGGCTGCGCTGTACCGCTATCACATCCTCGACACCCCGGCTGAAAGCGACTTCGACGCCTTGGTTCAGTTGGCCGCCGCGATCTGTGCGGTGCCGATGGCTGCGATCAGCTTGATTGACCTCGACCGGCAGTGGTTCAAAGCGTCGGTCGGGCTTGCGGTGGCAGAGACGCCCCGCGCCATCAGTTTCTGCGCGCACGCGATTATGCGGCCCACCGAGGTGCTGTTGGTCGCTGATGCCCATGCCGACGAGCGCTTCCGTGATAACCCGCTGGTGACGGGCGAACCATACCTCCGCTTCTACGCTGGCGCACCGCTCGTGACCGCCGAGGGCTACGCCCTTGGCTCGCTCTGCGTGCTTGATTGCGAGACCCGCGAGCTTACCCCGCTCCAACTGAATGCGCTCAAGGTCATCGCGCAGCAGGTCGTGATGCAGATGGAGCAGCGGCGGCAGATTACGCTGCTGCAAGAGGCAGGGGCTGCCCGCGAGGCGAGCGAGCGGCACACCCAACAGCTTGTGGCCGAGCTACAGCGGCAGACCCAAACCCTTACCCTGCTTGATCAGGTGCGTACTAGCCTGGCCCACGAGGTTGAGCTTGCGGCGGTGCTGCGGACGATTGTCGAGGCGAGCGCGACGGTTTTCGGCTACCCCTTTGCGAGCCTCTACCTGCGTCAACACGAGCTGCTGCTGCTTCAGCATCAGGTTGGCTACGCCGAACCCATTCGGGAGATTCCGCTTACCCGAGGGGTGATGGGGCGCGTTGCGCGCAGCGGCAGGCCCATTCTGCTCACCGACGTGAGCGCGTTCCCTGATTTCGTGGCCGCCGCCGCCGCAATTGTTGGCGAGGTGGCCGTCCCGCTGTGGATGCGCGGCGAGGTGGTCGGCGTGCTAAATGTCGAGAGCACCACCCCAGGCGCGTTGGGGCAGGCCGATCTCGATCTGCTGCTTACGCTGGCTGACCATGCGACCATCGCGCTTGAGCGTGCCCGGCTCTACGGGGATCTCCAAAGCACGCTCCGCGAGACGCTGCTGCTCAACCGGGTGATCACTGTCGCCGCCAGCGCCCCTGACCACATCGCGGTGCTGAATGTCGCCTGTGCCGAGTTGGCCCGTGCGTTGGATGTGCCGCAAGCGGCCTGCGCCCTCTTCAACGAGCCGCGCACGCACCTGACGGTGGTGAGCGAATATTGTGCGCCGGGGCGACCTTCGGGCTTGGGGTCGGTCATCCCGATGGTTGGCAATGTCCTGACTGAACTCGTACTCAGCCAGCGCTCGCCCGTGCAGGTGCCCGATATTCACACCGATCCGCGCACCGCCGCGACCGCCGCGCTCTTCGACCATCGCGGCACGGCGGCCATTCTGCTGTTGCCGCTGATTGTGCAGGACGAGATTGTCGGCACGATTGGCTTCGACTCACTTACGCCGCGCTTTTTCACGCTTGAAGAGATCGCGCTGGCCCAGGCGGTCACCTGGACGGTTGGGCCAGCGCTAGAGAATGTGCAGCTTACGGCGGCGCTCAAGGCCGAGCTAGACGAGCGTGCGCGCACCGAGGTGGCCTTGCGCGAGGCGAAAGAGTCGGCGGAGGCGGCGACCCGCGCCAAGTCAGAGTTTTTGGCGAACATGAGCCACGAGATTCGCACGCCGATGAATGCGGTGATCGGCATGACCGGCCTGCTGCTCGACACCGAGCTGAACTATGAGCAGCGCGATTTCGTCGAGACAATTCGGAGCAGCGGCGATGCGCTGCTGACGATCATTAACGACATCCTCGACTTCTCGAAGATCGAGTCAGGGAAACTCGACCTTGAGCAGGCACCCTTCGACCTGCGCGATTGTCTGGAGGCGTCGCTTGATCTGGTCGCCGCCCGCGCCGCCGAGAAGGGGCTTGACCTCGCCTACATGATCGCGTCCGAGGTGCCGCACACCGTGGTGGGCGATGTCACCCGCGTGCGGCAGATCCTCGTCAACCTACTCAGTAACGCGGTCAAATTTACGCCCACCGGCGAGGTGGTGCTTGCGGTCGCGATGCAGCACGAGGCGGGCCAGCCGAGCCGCATCCTGTTCAGCGTGCGCGACACCGGCATTGGCATCCCGGCGTCGCGGATGGATCGACTCTTTCGGGCCTTCAGCCAAGTGGACGCCTCGACCACGCGCCAGTACGGCGGCACCGGACTGGGGCTGGCGATCAGTCGGCGCCTCTGCGCGCTGATGGGCGGCGAGATGTGGGTTGAGAGCGAGGAGGGCGTGGGGACGACCTTTTTCTTCACCGTGACGGCCCCGGCGGCGATGGCCCCGCCGCGCATCTATCTGCGCGGCACGGTGCCCCAATTGGCCGGCAAGCGGCTGCTGGTGGTGGACGACAATGCGACCAACCGCCAAATCCTGACCCTTCAGGCCGAGGCATGGGGCATGCGGGTGCGGGCTGCGGCCTCTGGGAACGAGGCCATGGTCTGGCTTGAGCAGAGCGACCACTTTGATCTGGCGGTGCTTGATATGCAGATGCCAGAGATGGATGGGGTGCAACTAGCGACCGCGATCCATGCGCGGCGGCTGCCGTACAATTTGCCGCTGGTCTTGCTCACCTCGTTCGGGCGGCGCGAAGAAGATCTGAGTACGGGGCACTTTGTCGCCAGCCTGACCAAGCCCGTCAAGGCGGCGCAGCTCTATGATATTTTGCTCAACGTGCTGAGTGATTCGGTCGCCCACCGCAGCCCCGCCCCGCCGCAGGTCACCTTCGACACCACGATGGCGACGCGGCACCCGCTGCGCCTCTTGCTGGCTGAAGACAATGTGATCAACCAGCGCGTGGCGATCAAGACCTTGGAGCGGATGGGCTACCGGGCCGACGTGGCGGCCAACGGCTTTGAGGTACTCGACGCGCTTTCGCGCCAGCGGTATGACGTGGTGCTGATGGATGTGCAGATGCCCGAACTGGATGGCCTTGAGGCGACGCGGCGCATCGATTACGAGGTGCCACCCGCGCGACGGCCCTATATCATTGCGATGACCGCGAACGCGATGCAGGGCGACCGCGAACGCTGTCTGGAGGCCGGGATGGACGATTATATCAGCAAGCCGGTGCGCGTCGAGGAGTTGGTGGCTGCGCTGGAGCGGAGCGCGGCCCGTCAGGATGGGGTGCGCTCTGAGGCAGCCCTTGCCAGTGCGCCGGGGGCGCTGATTGATCGTACGGTGCTTGATCAGCTCCAGGTGAGCTTGGGCGGTGGCGATCCAAGCATCGTGGCCGAGCTGATCGATCTGTTCTTTATTGAAACCCCTAAGCAACTCGCCGAGCTAGGGCAGGCGTTGCAGACCCACGCCACCACCGACGCCATTCGCGCCGTCCATACCCTGAAGGCCAACGCGGCCATTCTTGGCGCACACGCCCTTGCGCTGCTCAGCGCCGAGTTGGAGGAGCTGGCGACACAGGGCGATCTATCCATCGTGCAGGCCCGTCTCGCCGAGCTTACGGGGACGCACGCCGACGCCTTCGCCGCGCTAGAGGCGCTGCGCCCAGCGTATCTTGCGCGGCCATGAGTGCCGGCACGGGTGCTGGCTGCGTAGTGTACAATCTATGTGACGTTGGGGCGCACCGTTCTGTGCCCCAACGTCACACGGGTGTAAAGCGCTTCATCGGGGCGGTATCGCTCTGCCATGTTCATGCCATCGCTGCCAGCAGGTGCCGAGTACCGAAACAACGTATGGCTATGGTGCCACGAATTTTACAGGTCGATGACGACCCGCTCACGCTGACCTATGTCGGTCGGATTTTGCGTACGGCTGGCTATGATGTGGTGACGGCGCGCAATGGAGCCGAGGCGCTGGCCCAGGTTGATAGCATCACCCCCGACCTCATTCTCCTTGATGTGCTGATGCCCGGCATTGACGGCTACGAAGTTTGCCGCCAACTGCGCCGTCGGCAGCCGCTCGCGCATGTGCCGATCCTGATGCTCACGGGGCACGACACCCTCGCCGAGCGGCTTAAAGGCTTTGATGCCGGTGCCGACAACTATCTCAGCAAGCCGGTGCATCCCGACGAGCTTCAGATTTTGGTGAAGGCGCTGCTGCAGCGCACGGCCCCCGAGGGTGGAAGTGCGCCGACGCAGCTTGCGCGGACGATTGCCGTCTTTTCGCTGCGCGGCGGGGCCGGGGTTTCGAGCATCGCGGTGAACGTGGCGGTGGGCTTGGCGCAACTCTGGGGCAGCCGCACCACGCTGGTCGATCTGGCGCTGACCAATGGGCAGAGCGCGCTGATGCTCGATCTGCCGCTGCGGAATACCTGGGCCGAGCTTGCGCCGATTACGAATGCGGAGATCGACGCCGAACTGCTTGAGGTAGTACTCCAGCCGCACGCAAGCCGCGTGCGCGTGCTGGCCGCGCCCCCGCGCCCCGATCTCAACGAGCTGATTACGGGCGAGAAAGTCACCCACGTTCTCGCGTTGCTCAAGGCGTCGAGCGCCTGTATGGTCATCGATACGGCGCATGACTTTACCGATCCTACCCTGGCTGGCCTCGACGCCGCCGATCAGATTGTGCTGGTCGTGGCCCCCGAGATGGCCTCGGTGCGCGCTGCCTCGTGCGCGCTCAAGGTCTTCCAGTCGCTGGGCTACTTGTCCGAGAAGGTCACGTTGGCGCTCAACTGGACGTTCGAGCGCAACGGGCTGGCGCGCAGAGAGATTGAGACGAGCCTGGGCCAGAGCTTCAGTCTGCTGATCCCCTTCGCCGCCGATGCCTTTGTCACCGCGATCAACACGGGCGTGCCGCCGGTGATCGGGCTGCCGAAATCGCCGCTTGGCGCGCTCTTCGAGGATATTGCCTTTATGCTCAGCAGCGCCGAGCAGCGGGCGCTGCGGCCAGGCCAGCCGACCCCCGCATGGCAGCGCGTCGCCCAGCGGGCGCAGCAGCGCCAACGCTAGAGCCAGGTGTCAGGTGTCAGGGTGTCAGGTGTCAGTCCAAGCGCAGCACCTTGTCTACCTGCGACTGAGCGCCCCCAGGAGTTTTTTTATGCGTCAAGCGCCTCAGCGCGCGCGACCGGGTCAGTCGCTGGTCGAGATTGGTCTGTTGCTGGCCCTGATCGCGGCGGTCGCCGTGGTTGGGCTTGGGGTTACCGGCACCAGCATTCGGACGGTGCTGTGTAATGTGGGGCGCACGTTTGGCGGGGGCGGGAGCTGCGGCACGCTCTTTAGCGATGACTTCACCAATCTGAAGGCGTGGCAGATCGCCGCTGGCACCTGGGCCAGTGTTGATGGCGTCCTCACTGGTGGCCCCAGCGAGGGTCGGATCTTCACCCCGCTTGCCGCGAATGACTACGTGATCGATGTTGATACGACCCACCTTGCCCAAGGGAATGGCTACGGGGTCTTCTTTCGTATCCAGGATTTCGGTAAAATCAATGGCTACTCGTTCCAGTACGACCCTGGCCTGGGCGGCTTTGCTTTTCGGAAATGGGTGGGTGGCAGCGAGATTTCCGCGCCGCTAGCCTTTGTCAAGGCACCGGCGGGGTACGATTGGTATGCGGCCAACCGCAAGCTCCAGCTTACGGTAAGCGGCGACACCTTCACCGCCTTGGTCGATGGGCAGGCGGTGCTTACGACCAAAGATAGCAC
Organism: uncultured Oscillochloris sp.; assembly: GCA_903916565.1. GTDB lineage: Bacteria > Chloroflexota > Chloroflexia > Chloroflexales > Chloroflexaceae > CAIWXH01. Next base: position 16,089 of record CAIWXH010000732.1, read on the forward strand.
CTACGCGGCTGGGGGCATGGGCTTTCGCACCTGGGATAGCACCAAAGCCAGTTTTGACAACCTGACGGTGCGCGCTGTCCCCTGATCTGGCCGTGCGCCGCAGCGAAGGCAAGGTTTCAGGGGCCGGGTTTCAGGTTTCAGGCCGAGCGCATCAATAAGCGCTACACGTACCAGAACTGTCAAGCTGCTACGAACCTTGTTTAAGCGAACATAATCTATGCCGTTTGAACGCTCACCCTCGCTGAAAGATTTCGCCCAAGGGATGCCGCCGAAGCTGCCGGATTCAGCGTGGAAGCAGCGCTGGATTCGGCTTGCGATTGTCGTCTTGAGCCTCGTGCTTGGCGGGCTGATTCTGCTGAATGTGACCCGGAGCCGCGTGATCGAGCGCATCAGCGGGAGCGGGACAGTCACCGGCCTGGTGCTGGATGCGCGTGGGCAGCCCGCCGTCGCCGAGATCCTCATTGAGCGAACGGCGCTGGTGACGCAGTCCGACCCGAGTGGCCGCTTTACGCTGCCGGGGGTTCCGGTGGGCCAGCAGTTGCTGGTCGTGGCGCACACTGGGGTTGGGGTCGAGTACCCGATTGTTGCGGTTGCGGGCGCAAGCGTTGATGTGGGCACCATGCGCGTCGAGACGACGGCGGTTCCCGTGCCGTAGCACCAGGCTTAGGCCACGTCGGCGGAAATGGGCGGCAGTTTTTTTACCACGAAGCGCACGAAGATCACGAAGGCTGCACCACCGCACAGAAGCCACGTTTGTTCGCGGTCAATTTTAGCGAAGGTATTGCGGCAGGATTTCAGGGCGGGCGGGGCTTACCATGAAACCCTGCCACAATCGAGCTTTCCGCTTCACGCGAAATTATTTTCGCCCCAGACAGAGACGCGATTGCGCCCCATGCATTTGGCGCTGTAAAGCGCCTGATCAGCGCGCCAGATCAACTCTTCGACCGTCGTCAGCGTTGGCTCGGCGATGGCGACCCCCAGACTAATCGTGACTTGGATCGGCCCGCTCGTCGTCGTGAACACTGTGCTCGCGACCGTCTGGCGGAGCCGCTCGGCAATCTGGCGCACCTGGATCGGACTGATCGCCGGGCTGATCATCACAAACTCTTCCCCGCCATAGCGGGCGACGATGTCCGAGGTCCGCACCTGTTTCAAACAGGTGGCGACGTGCGTCAGCACTTGGTCGCCTACCGCATGGCTGAAGGTGTCATTCACGCGCTTGAAGTGATCAATGTCGATGAAGATTGCCGCCAAGTCGCCCCCGTAGTGCTGACTCCCGTAGTGCTGAAGTCGGCGAAACTCGGCCTCGGCAAGCACGTTGAAGCGACGGCGGTTATACAAGCCCGTGAGGGGGTCGGTGTCGGCAAGCGTCTGAACGGCTTGGAGCAGGCGTACATTGTCTAGCGCAAGCGTCACTTCATGGGCCACCACTTGGGTGATGCTGGCGTGTTCCAGACTGTAGGCCCCAGCTTCAAGGCTGCCGATGGTCAGCACGCCAATCACCTGTTGGCCTTTGAGCAACGGCACGCCCATCCAACTTCGCAGCTCCGAGGAATTCGCTAGGTTCAGTGTACTCGTCTCGTTGAGTGCCTCAGCCCCCAGGATGAGCGGCGTCCGCCGCTGGATGACCAGCGCATACGGTTGCTGATCGGCGCGTATGAACTGGCCCACGCTGCTCGCTTGGCCCAGGCTACTCTGCACGGAAACCACCCGTAGGGTTTCGCCTTCAAGCAGCAGCAGAACCGATTCCTGACTGGGGATGAGGGCATCCAGATGCACCAGAACCTGCCGTGCCATGCGGTCAAAATCAAGCTCTGTCGCCAGATCGAGCATGGTTTGGCGCAGATACGCGGTCAGATCGCGCTCACGCCGGAGTGACTGCTCGACCTCCTGAAGAGCGGCGTAGGTGCGCGCATTGACGAGGGCCAGCCCGCACAAACTTGTGATTGCCAGCCCAAGATTGAGGTACTCGGTGCGGTGTTCGGGCAGGGCGATGTTGTACACCGCGACGAGGCCCAGCGGCTCATGGTGAGAGTGGATGCGGAGGTAGAAGCCGTTCTCGCGCTCCATCAGGGCGTAGTCACCAGGCATGGTCGCCAGGGCTTGTTCGAGCGCGGTGCGGGCTTCAGGCTTGCCCTGGAGCGAAAAGACCTGGCTAATCTGGCCGGCCTTGATCTGAGCATAGTCCAACTCGGTGCAGCCAAACAGCATGGCGAACAGATTCTGGATCGCGGTGATCGTCGCCTCTTCTGATTGAATCTGGGACATCTGCACCAGCAGATCAAAGGCCATTGCGTACTCGGCGATCTTCCGGTTCGCCGGCTGAAGCATCTGTTGCGTCTGGGCTTCGACGATGCTCAGGCGCCACTCAAGCACAATTTTCGCCAGAAAGAGCTTTAGGTAGTCGAGGCTGATCCGCCGCACTCGGTATGGGCGATCCACATAGGCGGCGAACTGCTCTAGCTCTGCCAGCGCATCGAGGTCGGTGCCCGTATCAAGCAGCAGCAGTTCGCGGGCACACTCATGGAAGAACTGGCGTGCGCTCGCGCGGTCGAAGCCCCAGCGTTGGAGTTGCTCGCGCCAGCGCTTCAGCCAACTTGGGGTGAGCAGATATGCGCCCGTGCGCGTTTCGCTCTCCCAGATCTCACGACCAGTCACCATCGCGAGGCAATGATCCAGCCGTACCCACTGGTGCGGCAGCATGGGCGCATGTTCCGCAGCGCTCGGGGGAAGTGAGCACGCACCGATGATCAGCACCTCGGTGCCATCGGGCGGGGGCGGCCTAAAAACCCCGTGGACGGGCTGGCGCTGGCGCTGCGGTTGGCTGCATGGCAGCGTGTAGCCCTCAACTTGAACCCAGGTGTAGCCCAGTTCGCGGATGGCGCGGGCGACACTCTCTTGGTAGAGGGCACAGACCCGCAGGCAGAGCTTAGGCTTCACGGTCGATCCCATTGGAGTGGGTAGGTGCCCCAGCGCTGGACCCCTTCGGCAATGGCTAAGAGGGTTTCCTCTGGGACTTGAAAGGGAATCTCGCCGTGGTTGTCGGCCAGAATGAAGCCGCCCCCAGGCCCGGCAGCCGCAAGAGCCGCCTTGACCGCCGCCTCGGCCTGGGCTGGAGACCACTGACACATCGCAATCCCGTTCAGGTTGCCGATCAGGCTGAGTTTGGCGGCGGCGGCCCGTTTCAGTGCGGCGAGATCTTCATCCACGCTGACCCCAAGCGCCACCGCGCCGGTGCGGGCGACATCGCCCACCAGCGGTAGGCAGCGCCCCGAGGCGAAGTGAAACGCGACCGGCCCGTTGATGCGGGCGAGGATGCGCGTCGTCATTGGGTGATCGAGGCGCAGAAATTGCTCACGGGGCACCATCGAGGTCGAGGCAAGCGGGTTAAAGTAGCAGATCGCGGTTGCGCCCGCTGCTAATTGCGCGTTCGCCCAAGCGACGCAAAACGCCTCGTTGAGCTGCATCAGCAGCGCGAAGAGTTCCGGCTGTTCGTACATCAGGATGAGATACGCCTCGAAGCCCAACTGCATCACTGGCAGTGAGAACGGGGCCATGACCACCCCGATGATCGGCGTCTCGCCCTGGCTTCGTTCGCGTAGGCGGCTGATGGTATCGAGGCTGCGCCGCAGACAAGGGGTGTCGGCAATCGTGGGCGGCTGAAGCGTGCGGATCTGGGCAGGCTGGCGGATCAAGGGTTCGCCGGCATTGGGCGGCCCGTCGTCGCGAAAAATGACCTCGCCGCCCCATGCCTCGACCTCAAGGGCCGCGTAGAAGAATGGGTACAGACAGTCGTTGCGGTACTTGCGGGCCATGCGAAGCTGGCCTTCAACCACATGCTCGGCGCGGGCAAAGTAGTCCTTGATCGACAAACCCAGCTCTTTGGCCCCGTGCATCGTTAGCAGCAGGAAGAGCGGCACGCGATCCGGCTCCTGATGCCCAAGCGTAACCAGCACTCGTTGCAACGAGGTCATTGGTGTGGGCGTCATGGCAACTCCTTCAGCAGTCGGCTGACGTGGCCCACCGCCTCGATGGCCGTTTTGCCCATCGCGTCAGCGCCGACGATGTGCCAGAGTTGCTCGTCAAAGCGAAATGGTGCGCCCCCGACGATCAGCTTGGGGTGCTGGTTCGCCAGCGTGAGTTGCCTGCGAACCTCTTTGATTCGTAGCGCCGAGGGCAGCATCAGCACCGAGATCAGCAGCACCGCGATGCGTTCCGCACGCACCTTCGCAACCAGCGTCTCGACATCAACGCGGCCAAAGTCGTTGACCTCGTAGCCGGTGGCGCGCAGCGACGAGTAGACCATCCGCTTCCCGAGCAAATGATAGTCTTCAAGCACGGCAATCGCCATCGGTGGCTGGCTGATGCGCTGGAGCTTTGCGGGCGGCAACAGGGTGTCTACGATCTCCTCGCAGATGCGCCCGCTCATATAGACTTGGGCCAGGGACAACTCACCCTGCTCCCACTGGGCACCAATCTGTTCGAGCGCCGGTACAATCAGTTGCTCGATCAGCGCAATGGCGTCAGTTTGATCGACAGAGCGGCTGAAGATCTGGCGTACGGCAAGGCGATCAATCGCCAAAAGCGCCTCTAGGAACTCATCAAGCGGCTGCGCTTGGCTAGCGAGGGAGACGAGCATAGAATTCAGCGCTTCTGTGTGCGACTCCGACTGAACGCACCGCCGAGGGTACGCTCTACGGATGTTGCGGAACTTCACTGGGAGTGGGAAAGGGTCTGCCGCGCCGGTAGCTGATACGTAAATACCCATGGCGGTTGCAACGTCGCCCGCCAGCCCCTGCCCGGTGGTTGAAGCCACGGGCTATGCGGTGCGAAGGCCGCCTACGCGGCCTCAACCAGCCTGCGAAGGCAGGCTTCGCACCCAAGAGCCAGGGGCTTCAGCCCCCCGGCATGCGACGTTGCAACCGCCATGGGTGAATACATACCGCAGGTACTTGGCGACAGTGACTGCATTGTAACATAGCGCGCCTTCGCCACTGCCTAGCAGCCTGTCGGAGAGAGTGGGGTTTAGGGCGTCACAGAGCCATATTCCAAAAAAGCCGATTGGGCTTTGTGATGCGCTCTTCACGGTTTTCTCCGACAAACTGCTAGGGCGTACCGTAGCGAAGGCCGTGTCAATGTCGCCAGATGCCCCCATGCCTGGTGGCTGAAGCCACGGACTCGTACACAGCGGCGGAAATGCGCGGCAGGTTTTTTACCACGAAGGCCACGAAGGCCGAATCGCGTGCGGCTCGCTCTGTGCCTGACGAGAATCACCGCGCAACCCGGTATAGCAATCCTACACAGGTTATTGAATCCGGGGGGCTTGTGGTGCGAAGCCTGCCTTCGCAGGCTATCCAGGCCGCGCAAGCGGCCTTCGCACACCATAGGGCGGCACGGGTGGAATTGCCCTAATTGGCGAAGGTAGCGCAATCCCCCCTGGGTTGTGCAACCGGGGGACTAAAGTCCCCGGCGCTTGATCTGCGAAGCCTGCCTTCGCAGGCTATCCAGGCCGCGCAGGCGGCCTTCGCACACCATAGCCCGTGGCTTCCGCCACCGGGCGGCACGGGTGGAATTGCCCTAATTGGCGAAGGTAGCGCTACGCGCAAACAGGGTTTGAGCGTGTCGCTACTCCACCGCCTGGGCGATCAGATGGGCCATTACGTCGGCCTGATTGAGTGCGACATCAACGCCCATGGTCGGGCTGAACATCCAGGTGTGGTGCGGGTCATTCACGCGCGCTACCGCCCGCCCGACGCCGAAGACGAAGCGGGCGAGGCAGGTGATCACGAGGTTGGTCGCGTCAGATTTGGTGACGGCGGCCACCACATCCGCCGTGCGTACCCCGGCGTCTTCCAGCGCCCGTGGGTCGGTGCCGTCGCCCACGATGACCAGGGCGTCGGGCGCGGTGCGGTGCAGCAACTGAACCGCCGCCTCGCGGGCTTCGAGCACGGTGACCCGGTGCCCATCCGTGCTGAGCAGGCCCGCCAGATACGAGCCGACTTGCCCGCCGCCAACGACTAAGATGTGCATGGCGAATCTCCTTCGACAAGGTTTCAGGTGTCGGGTTTCAGGTGTCAGGCCGAGCGGGTACTTTCTCCACAGCTCCACACCTCTGCACGACCGTCTGTGGAGCAGTAGAGCTGTGGAGCTGTTTCCCAAACCGTCAGGCTGATGTGAGCTTTGTCTCATGCGCGCAGCAGCGCGGCCAGATGGTCGGCTGCGCTGGCGAGAACGACCAGGTGGAGCAGGTCGTCGGCTTCCAGAATGGTGCCAAGGTGCGGCAGAAAGGTCTTGCCGCCCCGGCTAATTGCGGCGACGTGGATTTCGCCAGGCCGCGTCAGCGCGCTGACGGGGCGCCCCACCAGTAGCGCCGGGACGTCGGCATTGACCACATCAACGTCGCTGCCCAGGCTGGCGACTGGCTCCAGCTCGGCGTAGCTCAGCAGTTCGGCGATTCGGTTGATGCCCCAGGTGGTCGTGGTCACGGTCTGAATGCCCAGTCGCCGGTAGATTTCGGCGGCGCGGGGGCTGTAGACGCGGGCGATCACCCGTGGCACATGGAAGACCAGACGGGCCAGTCGCGCTGCGACAAGGTTGATGTCGTCGCGCACCGTCACGGCGGCCAGCCCATCGCTCTGCTCAATCGCCGCCGCGACCAGCACGCGGCGGTCAAGCACATCGCCCACCACTGTGCGCCCGCTGAAACCGGCGGGCAGACCGGCGAGGGCGGCAGGGTCCGAGTCCACAATGGTCACCGCATGCCCGGCGACGGCGAGTCGCTGCGCCAGCCCGCCGCCGATGCGACCGCAGCCCAGAATCAGTGCGCGCATACTGCCTCACTTTGGTTGGCCGACAGACCGGCGGCGGAGGATGAGCTTACGCAGTTCGTCGGCGATCAGCAGGGCTGGCGTGCAGGCCAATAAAAAGAGCCAGTCTGTCGCCGAGAGCGGCGCGGTGCCGAAGATGCCTTGGAGCCAGGGGAGATAGACCAGCGCGACCAGCAGCGTCAGCTCGACGGCGATGCCGACCCAGATCATGCGGTTGGCGAAGAGCGGGATGGTGACGATGGAGCTGCGTTCGGTGCGCTGCGCGAAGAGGTTGCCGACTTGACAGGCCACAATCGCGCCGAGGGTCATGGTGGTCGCCGCCGCGTAGCTGGGGCCGCTGGCGGGCAGGCCAAGCCACTGACCGGCGTACCCGCTGCTCCAGTAATGCGCGTAAAAGGCCAGCATCGCCACGGCGCTCTGCACCATGCCAAGGAAGAGCAGCGAGCGCAGCAGCAGCCCCCGGCTGATGAGATGGTCGCTGCGCCGCCGGGGCGGCTGATCCATCACCCCTGGCTCGGCGGGTTCGGCGCCCAGGGCCAGCGCGGGCAGCATATCGGTGCCCAAGTCAATCGCCAGCACCTGCATCACCGTCAGCGCCAGCGGGATGCGCCCGCCGCTAAGCGCGAAGAGGACGAACGGCACCGCCTCGGGCATGTTGCTGGTGAAGATGTAGGTGACGAACTTGCGGATGTTCGCATAGACCGCCCGCCCCTCTTCAATCGCGTAGACAATCGTGGCGAAGTTGTCGTCGGTCAGGATCATATCGGCGGACTCGCGGGCCACATCGGTGCCGGACAGGCCCATCGCCACGCCGATGTCGGCCTGCTTGAGCGCGGGCGCATCATTCACGCCGTCGCCGGTGACCGCCACGACATAGCCAAGCTGCTGCAGCGCGACGACCACGCGCAGCTTATGCTCAGGCGCGACCCGCGCAAAAATCACCTCGTCCTGAAGCGCCGCCGTAAGCGCCGCGTCGTCTAGGCTTTCAAGCTCGCTGCCGGTGATGATGCGCGGGCGCTCGCTCTGCACCAGGGTCAGACGGCGGGCGATGCTCTCGGCGGTCAGCCCATCGTCGCCGGTGATCATCACAATACGGATGCCTGCACGGCGGCACTTTTCGACCGCCGCCGCCACCTCGGGCCGGGGCGGATCGTACATGGCAACCAGCCCCAAGAAGACCAGCTCGCGCTCGATCAGATCGTCGCTGTCCAGTTCGCCCTTGGCGGGCAGTTCGCGCATGGCCATGCCAAGCACGCGCAAGCCCGCGCTGGCGAAGCGGTCTTTCGTGGTGCTAATCGTAGCCCGCAAGTCGGCGTCAAGTGGCACCGTCTGGCTGCCGACGCGGGCGCTGGCACAGCGCGCCAGCACCTCGTTGGGCGCACCTTTCACATAGACGGTCGTCGCCGCCGCCCGATGCACGGTACTCATCAGCTTGCGGCGTGACTCGAAGGGTGCCTCGTGGATGCGCGGCGCCGCCAGCGCCTCGGTTTCCAGATTGAGGCCCGCCTTGCGGGCAGCCACCAGCAGCGCGGCCTCAGTCGGGTCGCCCAGAATCGTCCAGGCCGTCGGGTCGCCCGCGTTGGTCGCAGCGGGCGGCAGCAGCCGCGCATCGTTGCAGAGCGCGCTCGCCCGCAGCAGCAGCGCCACATCATCAGCGGGCGCAACCGTCAGTTGGTGGCCGCCTTCGCTAAGCGTGCCGACCGGCGCGTAGCCGCCGCCGTCCAGATCAATCTGGCGCCCGCCCGTCCAGAGGTGGCGCACCGTCATCGCGTTTTGGGTGAGCGTGCCGGTCTTATCGGTGCAGATCACCCCGGCGCAGCCCAGGGTTTCCACCGCCGAAAGACGCTTGACCAGCGCGTGACGCTGCGCCATGCGCTGCACGCCGATGGCGAGCGACAGGGTGACGGTGGGCAGCAGCCCCTCGGGCACGAAGGCGACAATCATGCCCAGGGCGAAGATCACGCTTTCGGCGAGACTCACGCCGCCCACGGTCGCCGCGAGTACCAGGAAGACCAGGCCGACGCCGACGGCGATCCCGGTGACGACCCGCGTGACCCGGCCAAGCTCTTGCTGAAGCGGACTGGGCGCGGCGACGATGGACTGGGTCAGGCGGGCAATCGTGCCGAAGGCGCTCTGCATGCCGGTGGCGAAGACCAGCGCCTTGCCGGTGCCCGCGATGACGGTGGTGCCCGCAAAGACGACATTCGGCAGCGCGGCGCGTTCGACCGCGCCCTCGGCGCTGGCCTGGCTGCGCTTCGCCACCGGGCGGGACTCGCCGGTAAGGGTGGACTGGTCAACGCGCAGCTCGGCAGATTCAACCAAGCGCCCATCGGCAGCGACGAGGTCGCCTTCGGCCAAAAGCAGCAGATCGCCGGGGACAACCGCCTCGCGCAGCACCTCTTGGGCGCTGCCGTCGCGCAAGACGCGGGCGTGGGCGGGCAGCAAGGCGCGCAAGGCGGCGGCGGCGCGTTCGGCCTTGTACTCTTGCCAGAAGCTGAACAGCCCATTGATCAGATTGACTGTCCAGATGGCGACCCCAAGTTGCGGCATCTGGGCCAGGAAACCAACCAGCCCCCCGGCCCAGAGCAGCAGCGCCATCAGGTGTGTGAACTGTTCGAGCAGCGTGTGGAGCAGCGGCTTGCCCTTGGCCGTCTGGAGCGTGTTCGGCCCGTAGCGGCGCAGCCGCGCCGCCGCCTCGTCGGCGCTTAGGCCGCCCGCGCCCGTCCCCAGGGCCAAATACGCCTCGGGGATCGAGTGCTGCGGCAGGGTGCCCCAGTCTTGCTCAGATGTGGTAGATGCGACCGGCGGCGTAGCCATATAGGAATCCTACAGCCTGCCCGGTGGCTGAAGCCACGGGCTACGGGGGACGAAGGCCGCCTGCGCGGCCTTAACCAGCCTGCGAAGGCAGGCTTTGCAACCAAGAGCCGGGGACTTTAGTCCCCCGGATTCAACAACCAGGATAGGATCGCCATAGGTTAGTCTGATCGGTGCCGCATCTGGCCCGCAGCGCCGACGGCCTCGGCATACTGGGCAAGGCTGTGCATCACAAGCACCGGCACCTGCGTACCGTGAAGCACCTTGTCGGTCACGCTGCCCAGCGCGAAGTGGTGCAGCCCACTCTGACCGTGCGAAGTCATCACGATCAGATCCGCCGCGTGCTGCGCGGCCTCGTGGCAGATACTGTCGCCGACGTGGCCCTCACCGACCATGGTGATAATGGACAGATCGCGGCAATCCGCCACAAGCGCGCCTAGCTCGTGCAGCATCTGCTCGCGCAGGGTGCCTTTGGCGGCTGTGTTGTCGATCCCGTGCTGGGGCGTCAGCACCGAGAGCAGCATCAGCGTGGCGCCGGTGCGCTGGGCGAGGTCGAGCGCCATGGGGAGCGCCTCGCGGGCTAGGGGTGAGCCATCAAGCGGCACCATAATCCGCTGGAGCGCCGACGGCACCGGCGTGGTGTTGCGGATGGTCAGCAGCGGGCGGGCGGTCAACCGCATCACGCTATGGGCCACACTGCCGATGAGCCAGCGCCCGATCCCACTGCGCCCGTGGGTCGCCATCACGATCAAACGGGCGGCGCAGCGCTCGGCGGCGGCGACGATCTGCTCGACTGGCGTGCCAAAGGCGATCTCAGTTTGCACCTGCGCGCCCTGGGCGCGGAGCTTCGTGGCCTCCTGCTCAAGATAGGTACGGGCGTGCAGTTGCAAGGATGGATCTGTTTCAACCGTAACCGGGCCAGCGGGTGTCGCAATCCGCATCAGCCGTTCGCGCTCAATGATAAAGCCCTGCTGGTCGCCTTCAGTGACGACATGAAGCAGGCGAATCTCGGCCCCAAGCAACTTGCCAAACAACTCGGCGTGGGGCAAGGCCAGCCCCGCAAGTTCCGAACCATCCAGCGGCACCAGGATCGTCTCCATTACAGCTCTCCTTACGTGTTGTCAACCGCACAGAGGCAGACACAGCAAGAGGTGTACCGCTGGATTAGTGAATCTGGGGCGCAGGTTGTCGGGTGGCTGGGGGAAGGGAGCGGGGATGGTCGGCTAGCATCGCGACGATCTACGCTTGGGGGGGCGCACGCGCCTGGTTGCTGTTTTACCGCCTGCGTAGACTATAGCAAGGGTGGCGCTCATGTATAGGGGCGATCTGCACTACCCGGTGTGACCGTTTCGTGCCCCTTGGCCGTAAGGGCACAGACCCGGTGGCGGCTTTTTGTTGACCATACCAACCAAATAACTTGACAACCCGCACAGATACGGTACCATGCCTCTAGCAACTGACTCGCAACAGAAAGGATGTCCTGATGGCCGTGACGCTTCAAGATCGGGCGGTGCGCCCGCCTGCCCGCTTCGACCGTACGGCGCTGAAGGTGAACCAGACGGCGATCATCGTGCTGCTGGTGATCGCCTTTGTCGCCAATCAGCCTTGGCTTGTGGCACTAGTCGCCACCGTGATGATCCTGGGCACGCTTAGCCCTCAACTGGCTCTGTTCCAGCGGCTGTACCGCGACGTGCTGAAGCCGGCGGGCCTGCTGCGCCCCGACATTCACGACGAGGACGCCGCGCCCCACCGCTTCGCCCAGGGCTTCGGCGCGGCGGTGCTGGTGGCTGCCAGCGCCGCACTGTTCGCGGGGCTTTCCGGGTTGGGCTTGGGCCTGACCCTGCTGGTGATTGTGCTTGCAGGGATTAATCTCGCCTTCGGCTTTTGCGCGGGCTGCTTCGTCTACCTCCAGCTTTCCCGCTTGCGGCAGGCGAGGTAAGCCGATGCTTGAACGGCTGCTCATTCTGGCGCTGGTCGGCGCCATTGTCGTCGCGGTCTGGGCGCTGCTGCGCGAACGGCAGCGCCGACGGCTCAGCGCCTTGGCCGCGACCAGTCCCTTCGCCGACCTCGTGCCCACCGGGCGGGCGGCGGTCGTCGCCCTGACTCTGCCCACCTGCGTGGAGTGTCGGGCGCGGCAGGCGCCGGCCATCGAGCGGCTACGCGCCAGCCTCGGTGCCAGCATCCACATCGTCACGCTCTCGGCAGAGACACACGCCGACCTGGTCACGCAGCTTGGCGTGCTGACCGTCCCCTCGACGGTCGTGCTTGACCCCGCTGGCACGGTGTGCTTCCTGAACCAAGGCTTCGCCGACGAGACGCGACTGGCCCAGCAGGTCGCCGCGCTTTAGCCAAGGTTTCAGGTGCTTGGTTTCAGGTTTCAGGCCAAGCGCATCAGAACGCGCTGCGTGAGGCCAAACTGTGACGTACCTGCGAACCTTGTCTTAATGAAAAAGGCGGGGGCAGCGGGAGAGCTTGGATCTCCCGCTGCCCCCGCCTTTTTTAGCGTGCAGATGCGCTTGGCCTGAAACCCAGCACCTGAAACCTGAAACCCTACGTCAAAAAGGCGAGATAGGCCGGATTCTCGCTCTCGTCAGCGTGGCGGTAGCCCAGACGCTCAAGTGAGGCGTGGAAGCGCGGCAGGTCGGCGGCGGGCACCTGGATGCCCGCCAGCACGCGCCCGTGGGCGCTGCTGTGGTTGCGGTAGTGGAACAGGCTGATGTTCCACGACTCGTCGAGCGACTCAAGAAACTGAAGCAAGGCACCGGGGCGCTCGGGGAACTCGAAGCTGTAGAGCCGCTCGTTGGCGGCTTCGGGCGCGCGCCCGCCCACGAGGTGCCGCAGATGCACAATCGCCAGCTCGTTGTTGGTCAGGTCAAGCACCTCGTAGCCCTGGGTGGTGAGGTGGGCCAGGGCGGCGGCGCGTTGTCCGGCGTGGGCCAGTTCGATCCCGACGAAGATGCGCGCCTGAGCGCGGGGGGCGTAGCGGTAGTTGAACTCGGTGATATTGTGCCGGCCCAGGTCGCGGCAAAAACGCTTGAACGCCCCCGGCTGCTCGGGGATGCTGACCGCCAACAGCGCCTCGCGCTGCTCGCCAAGCTCGGCCCGCTCGGCCACGTGGCGCAGCCGCCCAAAGTTCATATTGGCGCCGCAGGTCAGCGCCACAAGCGACTCGCCGCTGATGCCGCGCTCGGCGACGTAGCGCTTCATCCCGGCCACCGCCAGCGCGCCCGCTGGCTCCTGAATGGCGCGAGTATCGTCAAACACATCTTTGATCGCGGCGCAAACTTCATCAATGCTGACGCGCACAACCTCGTCAACGAACTCGCGCACTAGGCGAAACGAGTGTTCGCCGACGCGCCGCACGGCCACCCCATCAACAAAAATGCCCACCTGAGCCAGCGTCACCCGCTCACCGGCGCGTAGGCTCTGGTACATCGCGTCCGAGTCATCAGGCTCAACGCCGACCACCACAATCTGCGGGTTGATGCTCTTGAGGAAAACCGCGATCCCGGCGGCGAGGCCACCGCCGCCAATTGGCACGAAGACGCGGTAGCGCTCGGCGCGCATCTGCTGCGAAATCTCCAGGCCGATGGTGCCCTGGCCGGCAATCACCAGCGGGTCGTCGTAGGGGTGAATGAAGGTTAGCCCCGACTGGGCCTGCAGCGCGTAGGCGTGGGCCTCGGCGTCGCTGTAGCTGTCGCCGTGCAGCACCACCTCGGCGCCGCGTGCGCGGCAGGCGTTCACCTTAATCTCTGGGGTCGTCGCTGGCATCACGATCACCGCGTGGACGCCCATGTGCTGGCCCGAGTAGGCCACGCCTTGCGCGTGGTTGCCCGCCGAAGCAGTGATGACGCCGCGCTGGCGCTCTTCGGGCGAGAGGTGCGCCATGCGGTTGTAGGCGCCGCGCAGCTTAAACGAGAAGATCGACTGGAGATCTTCGCGCTTGAAAAAGACCGCGTTGCCGAGCCGCGCCGACAGGCGCGGCGCGGGCTGGAGCGGCGTCTCGATGGCGACATCATAGACCCGGCTGGTCAAGATGCGCTGGAGATACTCAAGGTTCAAGGCTGGCCCACCTGGCTCTGCGAGAAAGGGCACGCGCCGGACGGCGGCAGCGGGCGCGCTGAAGCTCAGACGCACGCCCATTATACGGCCCGGTTGGGGCAGGCGATGTTGGGCGCAATGAAAAGGCGTGTGCCGCACTACCACAAAAGCAATGCTGCGAGGCGTCTGGTCATGCTGAGCGCCAGCGAAGCATCCCGACCGAGAGCCTGTGCTTCGCTCCTCAGCACCATGGCACCAAAGACCTGTCAGGTGCAAGCACCTGACAGGTCTAGAGGTTGCGCCCAACACGCGCAGTGTTCGGCCTGACACCTAACACCTGAAACCCGGCACCTGAACCCTTGGCCTACTTCAGATACTCCAACAGTTGCCAAAGGCTAATCGGCAGTCCTGCGCCGATGAAGCCGACGATGACCAGACGCTCGTAGTCGCGCCAGGCGATGGTTTCAGACGCGGTTGAGCGTGCGGCCAGCATCACCGGGATGCCGACTAATAGGACCCCGCCGACGACCTCAACGGCGACCCAACTGGGTTTAATCGGCAGCATCCGTTCGAGGGCGGCGAGCACCAGCGCGTAGGCGCTGCCAGAGATAACCGTCATTCGTGCGACCCGGCTCGTTAATGTGTGCGCCTGTGGATATTCAGATGACGCGGGAAAAGTGCCGAACGACATAGATCGCCCCTTTCGTGCGTTGTTGAAAAAACACGAAGGTGTGTACGTGGAGGCTGATAAGCTCCACATGACCTTCGGCGACATAAACGTGTGCCGAAGGTCATACTTAGGCGGCCAATAGTTAAATTCTAGTTACAACCGTTGCTTGCTGCATCCTCCGCAGCCGCCGCAGCCGGCACGCTCTGGTAGCTGAGCCACGGCGCAGCGGGGTGGCGCAGCAGGGCGCGGGCCGTCTCGCGCACCAGCCCACGCAGCAGGTGTGAGGCCACGGGTGCCCGCAGTTCGATGCCGGTGCGCCCATCGGTGGCGGCACCCGCCAGCCACAGCGCCAGGCGGGCCGACTCCTCGGGCGGGGCGGCGACGAGCCGGGCGATGCGGGCGAAGGCGCGGGCGCGGCCCTCGTAGCCCGCCACGACGGTCATCCGGCGCGTCAGGGGCGTGTCGAGCAGGCCGGGATTCAGCGTGAAGATGCCCAGGCCATTGGCGCGCTCCTCGGCGGCGAGGGCCAGCGTGAAGGTGCGAATCCATGCCTTGCTGGCGCCGTAGGCGTTGCCAAAGGGATTGGGCGCTCGCTCACCTTGGCCGACCATGTTGATCAGCTTGCCAGCGCGGCGTGGGCGCATCACGTGTAGCGCGGCCAGCGAGCCGTGGTAGGTGCCAAGAATGTTGGTCTGGATGACGCGGGTGAAGACCTCGGGCGCGATCAGCGCGGTTGGCCCCTGGGTGGCCGTCACCCCGGCGTTATTCACCCACAGGTCGATCTGGCCGAAGGCGCTGACGGCGGCGTGCGCCAGGGCGAAAACCTGGGCACGGTCGCGCACATCACAGGGCTGGCCGCGCACACGTGCGCCACGCGCCTGAAGCCAGGCCACCGCCCGCGCCACTTCGTCAGCCACATGGCTTGAGACCACCACCGTCGCGCCTGCCTCGGCGAAGGCCCGTGCAATCGCCAGCCCAAGCCCCTGCGTGCTGCCCGTCACCACGGCCACCTTACCGCCAAGCTCGCCCGTGCGCTGCTGCATCGTCGCCTCCCGCCCCACTTTGTCTGCGCGAATCTGGCGCGGCCCTCATTGGGCGCGGCGCGATTATACCGCAGGGCGTTGGGGCGGGCGGGCGCGACGGCGCCTTCTCTGCCCCTCACCCCCGGCCCCTCTCCCTCACGGGGAGAGGGGAGATTCCGCAGCAGAATAGGTTCGGCTCCCCCTCTCCCGTTCAGGGAGAGGGGGCAGGGGGGGTGAGGGCTGGCGCGGAACAGGACGTTGCTCCACACCTTGTCTGCGCCTGATCTATAATCACCACCGACCACCGACCACCGACGAAGGATCAACCGATGAGCGAGACCGCACTGCGCGACTGGTGGGAAGAGTTGCTCCAGGTACACGAGTTTGCCCACTACCGCGACTACGCCGCCGATCTGACCCGCCGCGAAGTTGATTTTCTGGTCGAGGCACTGAGCCTGCGCGGGAGCGAGACGATCCTCGATTTGGCCTGCGGCGGCGGGCGGCACAGCCTTGAGCTGGCCCGCCGGGGGCTGACCGTGGTCGGGCTTGACGCCTCCGCCCCCGTCATCGCCCACGCCCAGGCCCAGGTTGCCGCCGAAGGGCTAAGCGTCGAGCTGATGCACGGCGATATACGCGCCCTGACCTACGCGGCCCGCTTCGACACCATTCTGGTCATGAACAGCAGCATCGGCTTCTTCGACGACGAGACGAACGCCGCCGTTATCGCTGGCTGTGCCCGCGCGCTCGCCCCCGGCGGGCGGCTGCTGCTCCAGTGCATCAACCCCTACCAGATTTCGGCCTACTTGCGCGACTTCCGGGCTGGCTGGTATCGTATTGGCGCGGGCTATGTGCTGCGCGAGGCGCGCTTTGAGCCGCGTGAGGCCGCGCTGCACATCGGCTACCGCTACCTCGATCCGGCCCAGGGGCTTGAGGTCGTCCACCCCGGCGACCGCATCCGCCTCTACAGCTTCCCTGAGCTGCGGCGCCTGCTCACTGACGCTGGTTTGCGCCCGCTCAGTGTGTTTGGCGACGCGGTGTTGCCGCCCGTCACCTTCGACGAGCAGAGCCAGTGGCAGGTGCTGATTGCCGTCAAGGATCAGCCGGTTAGCGCGTAGGGCTGAGGCAACACCGTCCTACGGCCCCTCGCCCGCTGGCTGAGGAATGCTGGTGGCGAAGGGGCTCAGGTCACCGAAAGCGGACGAATCACGAAGCCCCTGCGCGGGTGATAGGCACATCGTCGCACAGCGACAGCCGGATCTCCAGCGCCACCGCGTACATGCTGCCGCTGAGCGGAGATTCGCCAACAGCATAGCCACCGGGCGGGCGACGTTGACGTAGCCCTAAGCGCATCCGGCCACGCTACGCTGCGACTTGCGCCTCAATGCCCAGCGCCATGCGGTACAGGTGCAGCAGATCTGTGGCGATGCGGGGCGAGCTAAAGGCCACCGCCATACTCACCGCCCGTGCGCTGCATGTCTCCCAGGCAGCCTGGTCAGTCAGCAGCTCGACAATGGCCTCAGCAATCGCGGCGCCCGAGCGCGGGTCAACCACGCGCCCAGCCGCAGCAGCGGCGACATAGTCACTCACGCCGGTCGTGCGGGTGACGATGGGCGGGGTGCCGACGGCGGCGGCCTCGACCACCACGCGGCTGAATGACTCGGCGACGGAGGGCACGACGGCTAGGTCGGCGGCAGCCAGATAGGTGATGGCCTCACTATGGGGAATGCCACCGACGAGATGCACATCGTTGGCGACGCCCAGGCTCGCCGCACGTTGGGCCAAATAGGCGCCGTAGTCGCCGAAGCGCGGCGTCGAGCGACTAGGGCCAACAATCAGCACCTGGGGCGCAACGCCGCCGCGCCGCGCCGGGGGCACGGCGTCAACCAAGTAGGCGATGCCCTTGAAGGGGTGCAATCGGTTCAGGCTCACGATAAGCGGGCGGGCTGGGTCGAGGCCGTGGCGGGCAACAATGGCCGCACGGCTACGCTGTCGCAGCGCGCCAAGGTCGCCAGGGGGCGGGTAACTGTCTGCCGTGATGTTGTAGGGGATCGCAACGACTTTGCCGGGGCGCGCACCCAAGCGCACCGCCAGCTCTTTAATCTGGGGCGAGTCGGCCCGCAGCACCGCTGCACGGCGGAAGATCCAGGGCAGCAGCGCCCGCACCGCCCGAAAGCGGCCATAGCCATAGTCGAACTCGGGTTCGGCCATAATGTCGGCGCCAGGGAGCGTGATGGCGAGGGGCGGCGCGTGCGCCCGTGGGGCCAACGCAGCCACCAGACCAAGGGGGAAGGCCGTCTCGATATGCACGAGGTCGTAGGTGCGCTCGGCAAGCAGGCGGCGATAGTGCAGCACGGCGCCTGCCAAGTACGGGTAGGGCAACAGTGCGGCGACGGCGCGATTCGCCACCTTTAGTGGTAGCCCCGCGCTCACTGGCAGCCGATGGACGGTGACGCCCTCTTCGACGGTGGTGGTGCGCGTGGGCAGGCCAGCCGCCAGGGCCAGCACCTCGGCCTCGACGCCGTGACGACGCCACTCGGCGATGACCTCGGTATGGATGCGATTGCCCATCGCCGCGCTATCGTAGCGCGGGATGCAGTAGAGAACGCGCATGGTTGCTCGCGTAGGCGCGATCCGCTAACCCTTCCGCAGCGTGAACATCACATAGAGCGGGTCGCTACGATCCAGGCGCTCTTCAAGGGGATGCACGATGAGGGCGAGCAGCAGATCTTTCAGCACGAACTTACGCCAATAGCGCGTGAGCCGCGTCTCGTGGTAGCGCCCGTTGAGGATCGAGCGCCCGAAGCCGCGCAGCTTGCCGAGGCGCAGGTTCGCGGGGCGCACATAGACCCGCTGAATATCTTCGTCGGTGTAGAAGCGGAAGAACGAGCCAGCCTTGCCCTCCTGGACGAAGGCGTTGGGGCCAACCTGCACAAACTTCCGAATACCCTTGAAGAAATCGCGGCGCACCGTGCTGGTGTAGGGGATTGTCAGGGCAGCGAGGCCATCCTTGGCGAGCACCCGCCCAAGCTCAACACCGACAGCGGCATCATCGGGAATATGTTCCAGCGACGAGACGGCGGAGACGCGCAGGACGCTGCCGTCGCGGATGGGCATGTGGGTGGCGCTGGCGACCAGGGGGAAGAAGCGCCCATCGCCGGGGCGGGCTGTCTCGCGGCGCTTCGCCAACTGCCAGCGCACGCGCTCGGGGGCAAGCTCAAGCACCACCACATCAACGCCCTCTTTCGCCAGCATGTGTGGGTACGACGAGGTGCCGGAGCCAAGGTCAAGCACCAGATCGCCACGGCGCAAATCGAGCGCCTTGGTGGCCCACGGGTACTCGATGATGCGCCAGAGACTGAAATCGTTGACGGTCTCGCGCAGCACACGCCAGCCGTTAAGGGCGATCTCGTAGGCGATGGTGCGCCACGCGGGGAGGCGCACGGGCCTGCGGGGCGGGGCGGCAGGAGCAGTCACAGCTTCCTCAACTACCATGGTCTCGCTATACGCTGGAGCGCGAATGCTGCAAAGCGTCAATCATGATGATTTGCAGATTTCACGCTACATGGTGGTGCAATAATTATCCTACATTCATTTTACCGCATCACAGTCACTTCTGCAAACCTGCCCCTTGCCTTCGCATGGCGGTTGCAACGGCTCTTGCGCACTTTTGGTGATTCGGGTCATCTGGCGTGCTTAGGCCATCAGTCGTAGCTTTAACAGATCGAGTTTCGCACGCCCATACATCTGCCGTTTCACCTGCTTCAGCCGGTTGACGTGGCCCTCGGTCGGGCC
>CAIWXH010000733.1 GCA_903916565.1 uncultured Oscillochloris sp.
CACGAGGCCAGGCATCGTGACGGCGGTGGTCGGCGAGTGCGTGCTTACGCTCGACCAGCGCCACATGGACGCGGAGGCGCTGGCGGCGCTGCTGCGGGAGGCGAAAGAGGCGGCGACGCGCTACGCAGACGAAGAGGGTTGTACGGTGGCATGGGCGCGCATCTTCCGCATTGAGCCGATCCCGTTCCACCCCGAGTTGATCGCGATGGGCGAGGCGGCGATCCGTGCCGTCAGCGGCAGCGCCCATCGGCTGCCAAGTGGCCCGCTCCACGACGCCGCCGAGGTCGCCCGCAGCGGTATCCCGACGGTCATGCTTTTCGTTCAGAGCCTACGCGGCATTTCGCACAACAAGATCGAGGACACCCACGAGGCGCATCTCGCGCTGGCGGTGCGGGCGCTCGACCGGCTCGCTACGTCCAGCATCGCGTGGATTTGTGGGTAGCGTGCCGTGGAGGTGTAGAGCTGTAGAGCTGTAGAACGCAGTGGAGGTGTGGAGATGTGCGTAACACCTCCACACCTCCCCACCTCCACAGCCCCACACCTCCCCGGCTTAAATCTCAGCCTTCATCCGCTCGACCATCTGGGTGACGGTGAAGCGGGCCTTGCCAAGGTTGCTATCGGCGCTCAGGCCAAGCACCGCGAAGTAGCCGGGGGTGATGAGCGAGGCCAAGTAGGTCAAATCCTCGGTTTCAACCGTGATGGCGCGCACATGCCCGCTGCCGATGCGGTTGGAGGCGGCGCTGGCGTTGGCGGCGAGGGTGGCAAGCTCAAGATCGGCAAGCTCAAGCTCGTAGGCGTCGGAGTGATCGGCGTAGGCCATCTCGATGCTGAGGCCGTCGGTGCCGACCACGCCAGCGAAGCGGGCACCCGGCACATTCTCAATGGCCTCGTGGATGATATGCGTCAGGCTCATGACGAAGGCTCCTCTTAGAGTTCGCGTCGGCCCTCAAGGGCCGAGCTGAGCGTGTCGGGATCGGCCCACTCTAGGTCGCCACCAGTGGGCAGGCCGCGCGCAGGACGGGTAACCCGTACGCCGAGGGGCGCCAGGTCTTTGAGCAGCAGAAACGCCGTGGCCTCGCCCTCGGTGTTGGGATTAGTGGCGATGATGACCTCATCAACCGGCTCGCTGCGAACGCGGGCCAGCAGTTGGTCGATCTTCAGATCTTCGCGGTAGATCCCTTCAAGCGGGGCGATATGACCATGAAGGACGTGGTAGCGACCTCGGTAGGCGCCGGTGCGCTCGATGGCAAGTGCGTCGAGCGGTTCCTCAACGACGCAGATCTTGGACTGGTCGCGGCTGGTGCTGGTGCAGATCGGGCAGAACTCGCTGACGGTAATGTTGAAGCAGCGGGCACAGAGGCTCACCTGCGCCTTCATCACCTGGATCGCCTCGGCCAGCGCCCGCGCCTGCTCGTCGTCGGCGCGCAGCAAGAAGAAGGTCAGGCGCGAAGCGGTCTTCGGCCCAATCCCTGGCAGCTTGCCAAGCTCCTCGATCAGCCGGGCGACCGGCTCAACAATTAGATTGTCACCGCGCTGTGTCATAGGCTAGAAGAGGCCGGGGAGACCCTTCATGCCGCCCATGAGCGGGCCCATGCGCTGCTCGGCGAGTTCCTGCGCCTTTTTGGCGGCATCGTTGATGGCGACCACCAGCAGGTCTTGGAGCATCTCGACATCGGCGGGGTCAACCACCTCGGGGGCAATAATAACGCTCTGGAGCTCGCGGTGTCCATTCATCCGAACGGTGATCGCGCCGCCACCGGCGCTACCCTCAACCACGGCGACCGCAAGTTCTTCCTGGATTTTTTGCATCTGCTTTTGCATTTGCTGGGCCATCTGCTGTAGCTGGCGCGGGTTCATCACAACTCCTTCATTTTGGCATCACGTGGCCTTAGCTTACCATATCGTCAGTAACCCTGACAAGGAGCGGGGCTACGCCTCGGGTTCAGACTCTGGCTCGATATCAACAATGTGAGCATCAAAGATATTGAGCGCGGCGCGCACCAGTTCATCTTTGCGCGCCTCGCGGATCTGGCCGCGCAGGTCGCGGCTCTCGTCACGTTCCTCGATGGTGCAGCGCAGGGCGAAGGCGGCGCCCAGATGCTTTTTGAGGACGTCCTCGATGATGCGACGGTTTTGGGCTTTTTCAAGATTATCTTTGTGAAAGGGCGAGGAGGCGAGCAGCACCACGGTGTTGCCTTCGACATCAATGGGGCGGGCGCCGTGCAGCAGCGCCTGCACCGCAGGGCTTTTCGGGCGCACACCGCGCTTGATCTCTTCCCACAGCCCCTCGACGCGCTCAAGGGTCGAGAAATCGGCATTGGCGGCGGCGGCCTCTTCCGGCGAGCGGTGGGTGTGGGCGACGGGCGGCGTGGGGTGCGCTGGGGCTTCCGCATCTGCGGGCGGCGCGGGCGACGCGGCGGTTAGCGGCACCTCGTTGGGCGGGGCGGGTGGCGGCAGTTCAGCGGCGGGCACAGCGGGCGCGGGCGAACTGGCGACTGTGGGCGGCGCTGCTGGCTCAACGGGCGCGGGGCGGGGCGGCGGGGCCGTAGGCGCGGTGGGCGCGGGGGGCACCGGGGGCCGTGTAGCGGTGGGGCGGGCGGGTGGCACCGGCGCCGTACGGGCCGTGGCTGCTGCGCCGGGGCGGGCTGGGGCCGGGGCAGACGCGGGCAGCATCTGCGTCACCAGCGCCTCGACCACGGCCAGTTCAAGCGGCAGGTGGCCGTAGGGACTAGTGCGTAGCTGGTAGTCCAGCCCGCTGAAAATCTTCAGCCAGTGGAGCAAGCGCGGCGTTTCGGCGCGGCGCGACCACGTCGCCATCAGGCCAATCTCGTCGTCGCCGCTGTCGGCGAGCGCCTCGTCGCCCGAGGCGAGCAGCAGCAGCAGCGAGCGCAGGCGCTCGACGAGGTCGCGAGTGAACTGGCGGATGTCAGCGCCTTGGTCGGCGACACCAGCCACGGCGCGGAGGGCTGCCCCCACGTCGCCGTCGAGCAGCGCGTCAATCAGGGCGTGAACCTCGGCGGCGGAAGTCATGCCAAGCAGACTATGCACCTGATCAAGCGTGATTGCGCCGTTCGTGAAGGAGGCCAGTTGCTCAAGCACGCCCAGGGCATCGCGCATACTGCCCGTCGCCGAACGGGCGACCGCCTCGGGCACGCCCTCCGCGAGGCTCAGATGCTCGACCTCGGCGACGCGGCGCAGATGGGCTGCCGTGCTGGCGACCCCGTGGCGCGTGAAGGTGAAGCGCTGGCAGCGGGACAAGATCGTCGCGGGCACCTTATGCACCTCGGTGGTCGCCAGGATGAAGATCGCGTGGTCGGGCGGCTCCTCAAGCGTCTTCAGCAGCGCGTTGAAGGCCGCCGTCGAGAGCATGTGCGTCTCGTCAATGATATAGACCTTGGTACGCAGCTCGGCGGGGCGAAACTGCACCCGCTCGATCAGCTCGCGGGCGTCCTCGACCGACGTATTGGAGGCGGCGTCCATCTCGATCACATCGACGGCGCGGCCCTCGGCGATGGAGACGCACGCGGTGCAGCGACCGCACGGGCGGCTGGCCGGGTCGGCATCAAGACAGTTGACGGCCTTGGAGAGCAGGCGGGCCATACTGGTCTTGCCCACGCCGCGTGGCCCCGTAAAGAGATAGGCGTGAGCCACCCGCCCCTCGACAATCGCGTTACGCAAAGTCTGGACGACGTGCTCTTGGCCGACGAGCTCGTCGAAGGTCTGCGAGCGCCATTTGCGATAGAGCGATTGGGAAGCCATGGATGCCTTTGCAGTGGGCCGGATGCCACTATTATACCATGATGGGCGTAGAACGCCCGGTCGTACCGATGCACGCACATGGCGGTTGCAACGTCGGCCTTTACCCCTCACCCCCGGCCCCTCTCCCTCACGGGGAGAGGGGAGATTCCGCAGCAAGATGCGTTCGGCTCCCCCTCTCCCGCTCAGGGAGAGGGGGCTGGGGGGTGAGGGCTGGCGCGGCAACCTGACGTTGCAACCACCATTGATGCACGCATGCCTACCTTGTGAGGGTTCGGGCCGTATGGTAGAGTAGGCTATGCTTTTCGCGCCACCCTATCGTTTCCCGTTCATCTCCTCTCACCAGAGCTTATATGTCGCAACGTAGCCTCTTTTGGCCCCTTAGCCTGATCGCCGCCTTCGCGCTCCTCGTCGTCATGCTCCTGTTCGGTGCCTTGCCGAGCGTGCTGGTCGCCCAGACGGATCAGTGCGCCGAATCTTACCCGACGCCCGGCCCCGTGCGCGAAAGTTGCTACACGACCGCTACGGCTAGGGTTGCGAACAATGCCAAGACGAGTACGGCGTCCGCGAAGACGGCCTACCCTCCTCCTACCACCCCGCCTCAGAACATCGCACCACCGGCACCGACGGCTGCACCAGCGCAAGAGGCCACCGCGACGCTTACGCCGACAAATACCGTGCGGCCAGCCACCGCCACC
>CAIWXH010000734.1 GCA_903916565.1 uncultured Oscillochloris sp.
CATCGACCGCAAGGCCGACGAGTCGCCCGTGACGATTGCCGACCGCGAGTCTGAGTCCTTCCTGCGGGCGGCGATTATCGCACGCTACCCGAGCCACGCCATTCTGGGTGAAGAGGAGGGGCTGACTGGCAGTGAGAGCGCCACCTACCGCTGGATTCTTGACCCGATTGACGGGACAAAAACCTTCGTGCGCGGTGTGCCGCTCTATGGTGTGATGGTGGGCCTGGTGCGCGAGGAGCAGCCCGTCCTCGGCGTGGTGAATGTGCCCGCCATCGGCGAGATCGTCTACGCGGCGAAGGGCCACGGCTGCTGGTGGAACGGTCGCCCGTGTCGCGTCTCGCAGGTTGCCAGTTTGGGCGAGAGCCTGGTGGTCGCCACGGGCGCGCAGCACTACGAGCGCTACGGCAAGGCCGAGCGCTTCCAGCGCATCCTCGACACCTGCGGCCTTTTCCGCACCTGGGGCGATTGCTACGGGCATCTGCTCGTCGCCACGGGGCGCGCCGAAGTGGCCCTTGACCCGATTATGAACATCTGGGACGCCGCCGCGCTGCTGCCCATCCTTGAAGCGGCGGGCGGCACCTTCACCGACTGGGCGGGCCTCGCCACCATCGAGGGCGATGGCGGCATCAGCACCAACGGCGCCGTGCTGAACGAGTTGCTGGCGCTACGGTAAGGGCGCAGCATGCTACGCCCCTTGCGAAGAGATACCAACTAATGGACGCCAACGAGTACCAGCGCCTCGCCCTTCGCACCGAGGCCCCCGGACGCGACCGCACCGACCGGCTGCTCAACGCCGCCCTTGGTCTCTGCGGCGAGGCGGGCGAGTTTGCCGATGCGCTGAAAAAGGCGCACTTCCACGCGCACCCCCTGGACGAAGCCGCGCTACGCAACGAGTTGGGCGATGTGCTCTGGTACGCGGCGCTCGCCTGTGACGCGCTCGGCGTGCCGCTGGGCGCGGTGATGGCTGACAATCTCGCGAAGCTGCGCCGCCGCTACCCCGAGGGGTTTTCCACTGAGCGCAGCCTGAACAGGGCCGAAGCATGACAGAGCGCAGCGCCACCATCAGCCGCACGACCGGCGAGACCGCAATCAGCCTTGTCTTGAACCTGGACGGCAGCGGACAGTCTGCCATCAGCACCGGGGTTGGCTTCCTCGACCACATGCTGATTCTATGGGCCAAGCACGGCCTCTTCGACCTGAGCGTCAGCGCCCACGGCGACCTGCACATTGACGAGCATCACACCGCCGAGGATACGTGCATCTGCCTGGGGCGTGCCATTGACCAGGCGCTCGGCGAGCGCCGGGGCATCGTGCGTACCGCCCACAGCTTTGTGCCGATGGACGAGGCGCTGGCGCTGGTGGCGGTTGACCTCGGCGGGCGCCCGTACTGCGTGGTGCAGGCCGAGTTTGCGACCCCGCGCCTTGGGCAGCTTGGCACCGACTTGGTGGCGCATCTGTTTGAGAGCATCGCCAGCCACGGGCGCCTGAATCTGCACGCGCAGGTGCTTTACGGGCGCAACGACCACCACAAAGTTGAGGCGCTCTTCAAGGCGTTTGGCCGCGCCCTCGACGCCGCCACGCGCCACGACCCACGCCTCGCCGACGCCATCCCCAGCACAAAGGGAGTCCTCTGATGCCTTTTCTGCTGGCAGTGCTGTTGAGCTTCATCCCCGCGCTCTGCTACGCAGCGATTGTCTACTGGCTCGACCGCTTCGAGAAAGAGCCGCTCCGGCTGCTCTGCGGCGCCTTCGCGTGGGGTGCGGTCGTGGCGACGATTGGCGCAATCATCGCGACCACGGTGCTGCAGCTTGGCGTCGGGATCATCACCGGCAGCGACGCGGTCGCCGAACTGGCGGGCACCACCGTCTTTGCGCCCATCGTCGAGGAGGTGCTCAAAGGGCTGGCGGTGGCGCTGATCTTCCTGATCTTCCCCCACGAGTTTGACTCGGTGCTTGACGGCATGGTCTACGGGGCGATCACCGCGCTGGGCTTCGCCGCCACCGAGAACGTGCTTTACCTCTATTTCCAGGGCTACCAAGATGGCGGCTACAGTTCGCTGATCGCCCTCTTTGTGCTGCGTGTGATTCTGGGCGGCTGGGGGCACGCCGTCTACACCGCCTTCACCGGCATCGGGTTTGCAGCGGGGCGGCTGCGCCCTGGGCTGGGCAGTCGGCTGCTCTTCCCGCTGCTCGGCCTCAGCGCCGCCATCTTCCTGCACGGACTGCACAACATCATGGCGACGTTCCTCACCGCGAATCTGGGCCTCGTCGGGTTGGGCGCAACGCTGCTTGTTGATTGGCTCGGCTGGGGTGTCGCTCTGGCCGTGATGGTCTGGGCGATCCTGCGCGAGCGCCGCTGGCTGGTGCTGTACCTGCGCGAGGAGGTGGCTCTGGGGACGATCAGCGCGACCCAGTACGCCAGCGCCTGCTCGCTCAGCGGGCAGATGAGCGCCCGTATACGCGGTCGCCATGCGCGTCAGTTCTACGCGACCTGCGCCGAGTTGGCGCAAAAAAAGCACCAGCTTGCCGTCGTCGGCGAGGAGCGCGGCAACACCGCTCGCGTGGCCTCCTTGCGTGCGCGTCTGGTGCAACTGGCACCGATGGCGTAAGACAAGGTTCCAGGTGCCGGGTTTCAGGTTTCAGTCCGGCACCTCGCTCGCCGCTGGTGAAGAAAAAAACCGATAGCCAAAGCCATGCTCATTGTGAATGTAGCGCGGCTGGGCCGGGTCAGGCTCGATCTTCTTCCGCAGGTGCCACACGTAGCGGCGCACATACCCCACATCGTCGAGGTACTGCTCGCCCCACACGCTTCGCACCAGATCCTGCGGCGTCAACACTTCACCGACGCGCTGCATCAGCGTCACCAGCAGCTTGAACTCGGTCGGCGTGAGATGCAGCACTTCACGCTGGCGCCAGACCTGGCGCGTGGTGAGGTCAACCACCAGATCGCCATGCTGAAGCTGCAAGGGCGAGGCGTTTTTGCCGCCCTGGTTTTGCACGCGCCCGAGCACGCTGTGCGCCCGTGCGGCCAGCTCGGCAAACGAGAAGGGCTTGGTCACATAATCGTCGGCGCCCAGGGCAAAGCCGCGCAGCACGTTGGCCTCCTCGTTGCGTGCCGTCAGCATAATCACCGGCGTGGTGGCGAGTTCGCGGATGCGGGCGAGCGTCTGCCAGCCATCACGCAGCGGCATGGTCACATCCAGAATCACCAGATCCGGCTGAAGGGCGAAGAAGGCGCGCAGCCCCTCGTCGCCATTCTGCGCCCGGTGGACCTTGTGCCCAAGCTCATCGAGATAGACCGATAGCAGCTCGGTGAGCGACGAATCATCGTCAATCAACAGCAGCTTTGCCATCTTCTTGCACCTCCTCGGCGATTGGCAGTTCGACAATGAACCGTGCCCCCGGCGCGTCCGGGTCGGCGTGGGCTGGCGACTCCAGCGCCAACGAGCCACCTTGGGCGACGAGCAGCGAGCGGGCGAAGTGCAGGCCGAGGCCCCAGCCACGCGGCGTGTACTCGTCGCTCTGACCAGCCTGATAGAAGCGCTCGAAGATGTGCTCTTGGGCTGCGGCGGGAATACCCGGCCCATAGTCGGTAATACAGACCCGCATACAGTGGTCGCCATGCAGCGCCGTCAACTCGATGGGCGAGTGCGGCGGCGTGTATTTTTGAGCGTTCCGCAGCAAGTTGCGAATCGCCTCCTCGGCATAGATCTCGTCGCCCCACGCGGGCGGCAGGCTCGCCGGCAGCCGCCAGACGACGCGCTGGTCATCGGGGCCAAACACGATTTCGGCGGCCCGCCGCAGCAGCGGGCGCACCGCCAGCGGGCCGTAGTTCATACGCAGCTTGCCCGCCTCTAGCTGCGAAACATCAAGCACCGTCTGCACAAACTGCGTCAGCCGCAGCGTCTCGCCCATCACCAGATCGAGCACCCGGCGGGCGCGCAGGGGCAGGTCGTCGGGGTGCTGAAGCGCCACCTCAAGCCCGCCATTGAGCGTCGCCAGCGGCGCACGCAGCTCGTGGCTAACCAGGGCGACAAAGTCCGACTTCATCTGGTCAAGCTCGTGCAACTGGCGGTTCGCCTGGGCCAGCTCGGCGTTGCTCGTCCGAAGATCCGTGGTGCGCTCGGCGACCAGTTGCTCAAGCCCCTGGTTCAGCTCGGTGACCCGCGAGTGAACCGCCTCGATCTCACGCAGCAGCGCAACCACATAAGTCATCGTCGCAAAGACCGCCGCCGGGCCGAGCATGCCGAAGATCACCATCTCGCTCATACCGGGCCAGTTGGCGTGGTCGGTGTCGCTCGCCCCGCCGTGTTCGCCAAATTCAAACCCCAGCGCGAGCAGACAGAGCGCCAGCGGCAGCACAAAGCGGATGATCGCAACCGCACGAAGGCTGGGCACCCCAGCTGGACGTTTGGGCTGTAGCACACGGATGGCGCGCATCGCATCACCTTATATAGTGCTTCAGATAATGTTTCGGCTAGGCCGCTTTGCGCGGGCAATTGGCGGTCTCCTCCAGATGGGAACCCATGAACTGGAGGACGGCAGCGGGGGCGTTCTGGAAGTCGGTGAGGGCCGTATGTCCTGAAGGTCGGGAACGCACGGTTGTGGGTCTTGGCCCGCTTCACGTTGCGCCAGAAATGCTTAATCGGGTTGTAGTCGGGTGAGTAGCTCGGCAGATGATGCACCGTCAGCCGATCAGCGTGCGCCGCGACCAACTGCCGGGTTGCGGCGGCGGTATGGTAGGAGGCTCCGTCCTGAATGATGACGATGGGCTGGCTGGTTTGGGCCAAAATGCTGGTCAGAAACGCACCGTAGCGCGTGGCGGTCAACCGCTCCGTGCCGCCTTGGACGAACAGGCGCCCGCTGAGGTACGCCCTAGCGATGGCGGATACTCAGTTCAGATCTGCAACCGCAGTGCGATAGCGCGAGACCCTGACAAGGTTTCAGGTGCCAGCACCTACCGCCGCACCATTGGCACATAGGACGTGAACCACATCCGAATCACCACCGTGTCCGGCGACGGATTCGGGATGGTGAGCCGTGGCGCCGTCGGGTCAAGCAGCAACACGACCTCCGCGCTTGTTGCCTGGAGGGCGGCCCCCGCGACTTCCTCCGTCACCTGAACGGTGTAGCTACCGGGCGCGGCACTAGCGGCAAACCAGAGCCCAAACGCCACCTGTCCGGTTGTCCGCACCGTCAGCCGCCCCTGCTGTACCCCGTTTACCGTGATGGCGAGCGTGTGACCGGGCGTGAAACCCTCCGCGACGATCGCGAACTGACTGCCGGGTGCGCCAATGGTTCCGTTGAGCAGGCGCAACCCCGTGGTGGCCGGAGCTGGTTCGGTGGTTGGGGTGGCGGTCGGGGTCGCGGTGGGCGTGAGCGTCAAGGTCGCGGTGGGCGTGGGCGTCGGGGTCGCGGTGGGCGTGGGCGTCGGGGTCGCGGTGGGCGGTGGGGGCGGCGCGTTATTTCCGGTGGTCCAAGCCGAGAAGGCGGTGATCCCGCTGCGCGAAATGGTTTTCGCCGCCGCATCAAAGCCCGTCTGGGCACAATCCCAGGTCAGTCCTGTCCCGCTGTAGCGACACACGTTGCTGTTCGCATCGGGAATGAAGCGGACTGGCAGGGTCAGGTTGGCCGTGTAGCTGGCGCCGGTGGGCGTCATCTTCCACCACATCCCGGTTTGGAGCGGCACGGTGGCGTTGGGGTGATCCTGGTCGCGGCGGATGACTTCCAGGCTGGAGAGGCTGCCCTGGGTGGTCACATCCACCACAACCTTCGCGAGGCCGAAGGTGCGCGCCCCTAGGCCCGCGACGGTGCGCGTTTCCTTCGTCCAGCCATCGTTGGTGAGCGTCCCGCCC
>CAIWXH010000735.1 GCA_903916565.1 uncultured Oscillochloris sp.
GGCCCACGACCTGATAGAGCAGATTGGCGCTATCGAGCTTGGCAAGCTGCTTCTCGAACTCATAGCGCTCAAAGATGTCGCGCACATTGGGACTGAAGCCGCCCACATAATCCAGCAGATTGGCCCGCAGATTATTCGCATCGCCCAACAGCGCCGGAAAGTCGTAGCGCGAGATGTTGTAGAACGAGTGCCCCGCCGCCCTAGTCAGGAAAATCGCAAGGTCAAGGCCACTCGCTTGACGCTTGGCGTGTTCCGCCAGCACCGCTGGCTTGGTGGGGGCCAGCACGCAATCAAGACGGCGCAGCAGCGTGAAGGGTAAGACAATCTTCCCATAATCCGACTGCTTATAGTCGCCGCGCAGCAGCTCGGCAATGGCCCAGATCAGGCCAGCGTTGGCGGTGGGTGTGGCAGTCACAAAACGACCTTTAGACTAGGCAGGAAGACCAAACGCATCGCAGCGCACCGCAGGCCCGCACCGTGCGGCAAAGCCCGTATCAACGCCTATCAGCGGGGGGAAGTATAGCACGCTCCTCGCCACAAAAAGCAGATCGACCTAGCGCAGCGCCCACCGCAGCTCGGTGACCCACGCATCAAGCAACCCAAAGACTCGCCCCTGACGGGTGTCAGGGGGGCGAGTCACATGGGCGGGGGTGAGCCGTGCCAGCAGCGCGCGGGCGTGCGCTCTGCGGCGAGCCGGGCGGCCAGCCAGTCCGGGTCGTAGACGGCGGCACACGGCGCCGGGGCCGCGTCCTGAGGCGACGGCGCGAGGCCCGCACGGTCGATGAGCGCACGCCACGCATGGGCGATGTGGGCGGCGGGCACGCCCGCGCTGCGAGCGTTGGCCTGCACCTGGGCACGGCGCTGCGCCGGGCGCATGGCAGCCAGGATCGCCGCCGCACGGGCGGGGGCACGGTCGATGAGCGCGGTGAGGGTGTGCGGGTCGAGGGACGGGGCGGACGACCCACCGGCGCGTTTGCCGAGGGCAGGTGAACGGGGAGCCATTGGCAACCTCCATGAACTGGAGGTTGCCGTGGCGTGCGCCAGGGCGAGGGGTGACGGTCACGGCGATACTCCAGATGCCCTGCACAGACGCAGGATGCTGACTGCCCCGGCGAGATGGCTGCCGGTAGCACCGCCCCCCCCCCCCACCACGTTGCCGAGTGGAGTCGGGGATCGCCGCATCCATGCTAGGATGCGCCCAGCCCTTACCTGCTCAGATCAGGAGGGGGGTTAGCGACGGCTGAGGTTCCTACACCCCAGCCGTCGTGCCATTCACAGGACAGTCTACACCCAGATGGCAGTGGAGCCCACTCGCCACGGCGGGTGCCCCACGCCCCAGCCAGGTTGGGCGCGGATCGCGTAGGTACGCCATCCGTGGCAGGTCAGCCCCCGTGTACAGCCCGCTGCGCCTCGCACCCACGCTCTAGACGGGGTCTGCGGAACATAGGAACAGCAACCGCAATCAACATCACCGTGTAGAGACGTTCCATCGCAGGGCATCATTCCTGTGAGAATAGCCATTCTCATAGGGAGCGTCACCCTGCCCCCGCATCGGAACGCGCTCGCTGCCTTCGTCGTTGCAGCCGCCCATGGAATATCGGTGAAGGTAGCCCCCAAACCGCCACGAGAGCGGCAAGGTTATGTTTTCAGTCACAAAACCATTTCTCCGCATCGCAACGCCTTCCTTGCACATCACGAGAAATCTACGCGATCTCCGCAGGAGTACTGAAATTAGACACCGGGGGCAGCCGCTCCCGGCACCGTCATCTGCCCAGAGCCACGGTTGCCGTCGCCCACCCGTCTGCGGCACGAGGCCGAGGCGTCCAGGGATGTTGGTGCGCTTCGCCAACGCATCTGGCACGGCGGCCACGGCGGGATCGGGATGGCACGAGGCAGCATACTGCCCCGTGGCCGTTGGGGCAAACGCACGGTCATTGCGTGCCTCCCCGGGCCACACGGGTTCAGCCGATGCGAACGCGCTACCGGGTCAGCAGCCATGCCCGTACGCGATCCTCAAGCACCACAATATCCTCAGGGCAGAGCTGACGGAGCCGATCATAGCGCTGCCCTGCCTGCTTGCCAAGCATGTGGCGTCCGGCCCCAAGGGTGTCGGCGAGGCCACGCATCTGCACATAGGGAGCGAAGTAGGCTTCCTTCGGGTCGCGTTCGCTCCGGATCGCCCGCCAGTTCCAGTTGTTCGGCAAATCGGTACAGCTCGCGAGTGCCCAGACCTCAAGCTCTTGCCATGCGTGTTCTGCGATGAGGGTGCGGCGCTGTCCCGCCA
>CAIWXH010000736.1 GCA_903916565.1 uncultured Oscillochloris sp.
GAGATCGGCTTATGTGAAAAATATTAGCTTTAGCCCCTCGGCGATCTCGTTGAAAGGACGGGCGGGCGACTAACGTCACCCTCCGAAGGAGCCAATACACCGCATTGTACTGCGGTAAAAAAGATGTGGGTAAAGATATGCACTCAGAGAGAGGGGGCTGGGGGGTGAGGGCTGATCGGCGAAAAACTGTCAAGTACGTGCGAACCTTGTCATAGCGACACACGAAGAGGCCAGACAGCGCGTTGCGCTGTCTGGCCTCTTCGTTGTACGGTCAGGTCGCTCTTAGAAATCCATGCCGCCCATGCCGCCGCCGCCCTGGCCGCCCTTCTCCTCGGGCAGATCCGTAATCAGGGCCTCGGTGGTCAGGATCATCCCGGCAATCGACACCGCGTTCTGCACGGCGCTGCGGGTAACCTTGACCGGGTCGATGATGCCCTGCTCGATCATGCTGCCGTACTCGCCGGTCAGCACGTTGTAGCCCAGGGTGGTGTCACCCGTCTCGGCCTGGTGGCGGCGGACGGTGGCGATGATCACCGAACCCTCCTCACCGGCGTTGCGGGCCAGAATGCGCAGGGGCTCCTCAAGGGCGCGGCGCAGGATGGTCAGGCCGACCCGCTCATCCTCGTGCGCGACCTTGACGTTGTCCAGGGCGCTGATCGCGTTGATCAGGCTGACGCCGCCGCCGGGGACGATGCCCTCCTCGACCGCTGCGCGGGTGGCGCTCAGGGCGTCCTCAACGCGGTGCTTCTTCTCTTTCAGCTCCGGCTCGGTGGCCGCGCCGACCTTGATCACTGCCACGCCGCCCGCCAGCTTGGCCAGGCGCTCCTGGAGCTTCTCGCGGTCGAAGTCGCTGGTGGAGGACTCGATCTGGGAGCGGATCTGGTCGATGCGGGCCTTGATCGCCGCCTCATCGCCCTTGCCCTCGACGAACGTGGTGTCGTCCTTGGTGGAGACAACCTTGCGGGCGCGGCCCAGATCCTCAACGGTCGCGCTGTCCAGCTTGCGGCCGATCTCCTCAGAGATCACCGTGCCGCCGGTGAGGATGGCGATGTCCTGGAGCATGGCCTTGCGGCGGTCGCCGAAGCCAGGAGCCTTAATCGCCAGCACGTTGATTGTGCCGCGCAGCTTGTTGACCACCAGGGTGGCCAGAGCCTCGCCGTCCACATCCTCGGCGATGATCACGAAGTTCTTCGTAACCTGGAGAACCTTCTCCAGCACCGGCAGGATCTCCTGGATGCTGCTGATCTTCTTGTCGGTGATCAGGATGACCGGATCTTCCAGCTCGGCTTCCTGGCGCTCTACGCTGGTGACCATGTAGCCGGAGATGTAGCCACGGTCGATCTGCATGCCCTCGGTGTATTCCTTCTCAAAGGCGACACCCTTGGACTCCTCGACCGTAATCACGCCGTCCTTACCGACCTTCTCCATCACCTCGGCGATCAGCTCGCCGATCTCGGTATCGGCAGCCGAGTTGGTGGCCACATGCGCGATGTCAGCGCGGTCGCGCACGGGGGTGGCGCTGGCGCGGATAGCGGCGACGAGGACTTCGGCACCCTTATCGAGGCCGCGCTTGAGCAGCATGGCGTTGGCACCAGCGGCGACAACCTTCAGACCCTCGGTGACAATCGCCTGAGCCAGGACGGTAGCGGTGGTGGTGCCATCGCCAGCTACGTCATTGGTCTTGGTGGCTGCCTCCTTGAGAAGTTGGGCACCCATATTCTCAAAGGGATCCTTGAGTTCGATCTCCTTGGCCACGGTCACGCCGTCGTGGGTAACGGTGGGGGATCCGAACTTCTTGTCGATGGCCACGTTGCGACCACGGGGGCCAAGGGTCGTCTTCACGGCATCGGCAACAATATCGACGCCACGCTTGAGGGAGCGACGGGCCTCCTCATTGAACTGAAGCTGCTTCGCCATATGTGTTCTCTATCCTCCAGTAAGTGCAAAAAGTAAGAAACAGGGAGCCGAGCCGTGAGAATACGGAGATCCTCAGAGTTCAACTAGCCCTGGATGATGCCCAGGATGTCCTTCTCGGCCAGGATAAGGTACTCAACCTCTTCGACCTTGAACTCGGTGCCGCTGTACTTCGCGAAGAGCACCTTGTCGCCGACCGATACCTGCATTGGGATGAGCTTGCCGCTATCATCGCGGCGGCCCTCGCCGACGGCCAGGATCGTGCCCTCCATGGGGCGCTCCTTGGTTGCGGTGTCGGGCAGGAAAATGCCCGTCTTCGTCTTCTCTTCGCGGTCAGCCGGCTTGAGTACGACACGGTCGCCGAGCGGCCGAATACGGAAATCTGCCATAGCTACGTATTCCTCCATTACAAGGTTTGCTTACTAACGTGATGAGCGGTTAGCACTCTCGGTATGCGAGTGCTAACCGTTCACTATAGTACCCAAGGCGATGGCTTTTGTCAAGATCTATGATCAGTCAGATCAGGGCGTGTGCAAAGTCACCCTCCGACCCTCACCCCCGGCCCCTCTCCCTCACGGGGAGCATATCTTTACCCACATCTTTTTTACCGCAGTACAATGCGGTGTATTGGCTCCTTCGGAGGGTGACGTTAGTCGCCCGCCCGTCCTTTCAACGAGATCGCCGAGGGGCTAAAGCTAATATTTTTCACATAAGCCGATCTC